>JAFSRL010000008.1 GCA_017446125.1 Lachnospiraceae bacterium | reverse complement strand
ACCGCGAGGCGATGAACGGCAGGGAATTCCGCGAGCTCATCGAGTATTACTCTGACGCGGAGGAGCACACAATCTCCTTCGGCAAGGGCGAGAAGGAGGAGGCGTTTGAAACGGCGGCGTTTAACTTAGGGACGGATGAGATTTCGCGCGTGATTACGACGGATGACGGGTACTATATTTTAAAGTGCGTCACGACCTTCAACCGGGAGGAAACGGACGCGAACAAGTTGAAAATCATCACGAAACGCAAGCGCGAGGTGTTTGCGCAGGAATACGATTCCTTCGCGGTTTCCCTTGCGAAGGATTTGAATGAGACGCTCTGGGGAAAGGTGTTGTTGCCGGAGGAAAACAGCATCCGCGCCGGCAGCTTTTTTGACACCTACACGGAGCATTTCGAGGGGCAGTTTGAGTAGTGCGCCCGCCCCGGAATCATTGACAATTCTTATCGTGCGATTTAACATATTGAGGTAACGTGAAAGGGGGTTTTACCATGTCAAAAAAGGGGAATCTCTCGATTAATTCCGAGAACATGTTTCCGATTATCAAGAAGTGGCTGTATTCCGACCACGATATTTTTTATCGTGAGTTGATTTCCAATGCCTGCGACGCAATCACGAAGCTAAAGAAGATGGACGTCATGGGCGATTACGCCCTGCCGGAGGGCTATGTGCCGCGTGTCGACATCCTTGTCAATCCGGAGGAGCGCACCATCAAGGTCATCGACAACGGCCTTGGCATGACGGAGGACGAGGTCGAGGAGTACATCAACCAGGTCGCCTTTTCCGGCGCGAACGACTTCCTTGAAAAGTACAAGGACAAGGGCGCGGATGACCAGATCATCAGCCACTTCGGCTTGGGCTTTTACTCCGCATTTATGGTCGCGGAGGAGGTCGAGATTCACACGCTTTCTTATAAGGAAGGCGCAACGGGCGTGCACTGGACCTGTGACGGGTCAAGCGAGTTTACGATGGAGGAGTGCGACAAGAAGGATGTGGGCACCGTCATCACCCTGCATTTGTCCGAGGACACGGTGGAGTTTTGCAACATCTACCGCGCGAAGGAGGTCGTCCAAAAGTACTGCTCCTTCATGCCTTACGAGATTTTCCTCGCGAAGGAAAACGAGACGGAGACCGTCACAATCGACAAGGACGAGATGAAGGAGGACGACGTCTTCATCGAGGACGTGCCGGTCGAGAAAAAGGAAGACGATAAGGACATACCCAAGCCGCGCGTCAAGGTGAGAAAGCGTCCGGAGCTCTTAAACGACACGCATCCCTTATGGACGAAGAACCCGTCCGAGTGCGAAAAGGATGACTACCTTGCCTTCTACCGCAAGGTCTTTCAGGATTACAAGGAGCCCCTGTTCTGGATTCACTTGAACATGGACTATCCGTTCAACTTAAAGGGCATCCTGTATTTCCCGAAGATTAACATCGAGTACGAGACCGTCGAGGGAACCATCAAGCTCTACAACAGCCAGGTCTTCATCGCGGACAACATCAAGGAGGTCATTCCGGAATTCTTAATGCTCCTAAAGGGCGTCATTGACTGTCCGGACTTACCGTTGAACGTTTCGCGCAGCGCCCTGCAGAACGACGGCTTCGTGACCAAGATTTCCGATTACATCTCCAAGAAGGTCGCGGAGAAGCTCGCCGGTCTTTGCAAGACCGACCGCGAGAACTACGACAAATACTGGGACGACATCGCGCCGTTTATCAAGTACGGCTGCTTAAAGGATGAGAAGTTCTGCGAGAAGATGAACGACTACATCCTCTTCAAGAATCTGGACGGGAAGTATATCACGCTGCCCGACGCGTTGCAAATCAATAAGGCAGCGGAGGAAGCGGCGGCCGCTCAGGAAGATGAAGAGACACCTCATCCGTCTGCTGCGCAGACACCTTCCCCTCAAGGGGAAGGTTTGGAGCATGTGGAAGGTGAGGTCGTCGACAGTGCAGGGACAACACCTGAAGACCTTCCCCTTGAGGGGAAGGTGGCCCCGGAGGGGTCGGATGAGGTGGAGAAGGAACCCCGCATCATCTACTACGTCACCGACGAGCAGCAGCAGGGCCAGTACATCAAGATGTTCAAGGCGCAGAAGATGGAAGCCTTCATCATGGACAAGAACATCGACGCGCCCTTCATGCAGCAGCTCGAAATGAAGAATGAGGGCGTGAAGTTCCAGCGCATCGACGCGGACTTGACCGATACCTTCAAATCGAAGACCTCGAAGAAGGTCGAGAAGGAATTCGAGGAGGCGCAGGAAAAGGTCGCGAAGATGATGCAGAAGGCGTTGAAGATTGATAAGCTCAACGTCCAGATCGGAACGCTGAAGGACAAGAAGATCGCGTCGATGTTAACCGTGTCGGAGGAAAGCCGGCGCATGGCGGACATGATGAAGATGTACGCGATGGACGGCATGGGCATGGGCGACTTCACAAAGGAAGGACAGACCCTTGTCTTAAACGCGTCCCACCCGCTTGTGAAGTATGTGATGGAGCATGAGGACGACGCGAATTCGAAGCTGATCGGGAAGCAGCTTTACGACCTTGCGAAGCTGCAGAACGCACCGCTTTCCCCTGAGGAGATGGCGGCATTTGTCGAGCGCAGCAATGAAATCATGATGACACTGACGAAATAAGGATACGGATGAGAGAGGTTATCGAGAAACGCCTGCGCGGCCAGTTTGAATATGACACAGGAAGCCTGACGTTTTCCGAACAGCGCCTGGAGCTGACGATTCCCGAAGGCAAGGACGCGGAAGGCTCGTTTATGGTCTACGGTCCCACGGACCGTGTGGTGGAGGGTGTGGTATCCTCCACCGAACTGCGCATGTCGGTTTTGACGCCGTCGTTTTCCGGCGCACACGATACCATCTCGTATCACTTTCACGCGGACGGCCTAAAGGGCGGCGATGTCTTACAGGGCTATTTCCGCATCATCTCCAACAGGGGCGAGTACCAGCTCCCCTTCGTGGTGAGCGTGGAGATTCACCACATGGACTCCTCCCTTGGGGACATCCGCAACCTCTTTCATTTTGCGAACCTCGCGCGGACCAATTACAACGAGGCGGTTAAGCTGTTTTACGATCCCAGATTCGAAAAGATTTTATCCGGAAACGACGCGCAGTACTTGGGACTCTACCGGGGCTTAAGCGCCGTTAAAAACAATGAGCAGAACGTTGAGGAGTTTTTGCTCGCGGTCAACAAGAAACAAAAGACGGAGTATTTACCGGACCGTAAGGAAATCGAATTAAACAATCCCTACGGCGACCAGGAATTTCTCATTCACATTTCCCGCAACGGCTGGGGTTATACCTTCTTAAAGGTCGAAACGGACGCGGACTTCATCGTGCTTTCGGACGACAAGATCACGGAGAACGATTTTTTGAACAACTCCGTGAGCTACCGCTTCACCGTGAAATATGAAAAGCTCCATGTGGGCAGCAACTTTGCAAAGGTTCGTTTTTACAACGCGTTCACGTCCTTTGACGTTGTGGTCACGGTCACCTCCCCGACCTTAACGAGCGCGGAGCGTGACGCACAGCACGACCTCTATAAGCTGACACGGCTCTACGAGGAATTCCGCTTAAAGAAGATCGGGATGGAGCGCTGGTTAAGGGAAACGGACGCGGTGCTCACGCGCATGACGGCGCTGACGCCTGATGACTTCACGTTAAAGCTCTACCGCGCGCATTATCTTTTAACCGCGGACCGCGTGAATGAGGGCAAGTGGATTTTGGAGCAGAGCAGCGTCGACGCGGACCAGTGCGGCGACAACCGCTTAAAGGCATACCACGCTTACCTTAAGGTCCTTGCGGATTTGCCGGACACAACCATCGAGGAGACCGTGAAGGAGGTGCGGTTACTTCTTTCGGACACCCCCACGGACTGGCGCATGAACTGGCTCTTACTCTATCTTTCGGATGAGTACAGCGTGAGCAGCGTCAAGAAGCAGCATCTTCTGCAGGACCTGTATGATGCGGGCTGCCGCTCGCCCTTTGTTTATATCGAAGCGTTACAGATGATGAACGCGCAGCCCTCCGCCTTAAAGCAGTTGAATCCGTTTTCCGTGAGCGTCTTACGTTACGGCGCACGACACAACGCGATTGAGGCACCCCTGCGTGAGCAGGCGCTTTTGATGGCGGACAGGGAGAAGGTGGTTTCGAAGGACCTCTTCCGGATTCTAAAGGCAATCGATGACGCGGAGCAAAGCGAGGGTTCATTGCGCAGCATCTGCGAGGCGCTCATCCGGATGGAGCGCACGGACGCGGAGGCGTTTTCGTATTATGAGCGCGGTGTCGCGGCACAGCTAAAGACGACGCGGCTGTACGAGTACTACATGATGTCCATGCCCGTTGACGCAAACGGCGCCATCAAACGGGAGATCCCGCGCGCGGTGCTCATGTATTACACCTACCAGAGCAATTTGAGTCACGAAAAGAGTGCGGCGCTTTACCGCTATGTTTACGATAAGCGCGCCGAGCTTCCGGAGCTGTACGAGGCGTACGAGGAGAAGATGCGCATCTTTTTGTCTGACCAGGTTTCCAGACGCCGCTCGAGTGAGAACTTAGGGATTCTTTACCGCGCCCTCTTTACGAGAGAGATGACGGACTCAGACAACGCGCATGCGCTTCTGCAGGTGCTTTACACCGCGAAGATCAAGGTGAACGACAAAAAGGCGGACCGCGTCGTGGTGCGTTATCACCGCCTGCAGGAGGAGCGCGAATACTTCATCCAGAACGGCGAAGCGTATGTGCCGCTTTACGGCAGCGAGTATACGATTCTGTTGCTTGACCGCGACGACAACCGCTATTCGGTTTCCATTCCGCATGAGATTGTCAAGCTCATGCTGCCGGGGGCGCTTGTCACCTATGCAATGCCGTACTTAACGGAAGGCAAGCCCGTCCTCGACCTCTTCTTAACGGAGCAGGGAAAGGGCAGCCTGCGCGTGGAGGAGGAGAACCTAAACCGCTACATGCTCCTTGCGGACAGTATCGCCCTGACGGAAGAGGCGCGTCTGGAAATCAAGACGGCGCTTTTGCGGTTCTACTACGAAAAGGATTACATCCCGCGGCTTGCGCAGGCGCTTGAGGAAATCCGTCCGGAGACCCTCAGCACCAAAACACGCGGCGACGTGCTCGACATGATGATTCTTGCCGGCATGTATGAACGTGCGCTTTCCTGGATCAAGAGCTACGGCACCTTCGATGTCGATCCCAAGACGATCGTGCGTCTTTACAGCCGCATGGCGGACAACGAGATGCCGGGACAAAGCAGCGCGGAAACGGAGATTGCGTACTATGCCTTCCGCAAGGGCAAGTACGACGAACGCTTACTGACCTACTTAACAGGACACTTCACCGGCCTTGTGCGCGAGATGCGCGACATCTGGAAGGCAAGCGCCGGCTTCTCGATTGACACCTATAAGATTTGCGAGCGCATCATCGTCCAGATGCTGTACTCGGGCGCGTACATCGGCGACCGGATGCATGTCTTCCGCGACTACGTCAACCGCACCGGCAACGCGGAGGTGGAGATTGCCTTTTTGTCACAGTGCGCCTACGACTGCTTTGTCAAGGACCGTGTGATGGAGGAGTACATCTTCGAGCGCATCGCGAAGCAGTACAAGGAAGGAAGCCGTCTGGACAAGGTCTGCAAGCTCGCGTACCTAAAGCACTTTGCGGAGAACAAATCCGGCGTCCAGCCGGACAAGGAAGTGGTGCGGGAATTCTTAATGCACTTAACGAGGGAGAAGATGTTCTTCTCCTTCTACCAGGACTACGCGGACGCGCTGCCCCAGATGGTCGCTTACGCGGACAAGACAATCGTGGAATACAAGACGCGGCCCGGCAACCGCTGTGTGCTGCATTTCCTTGACGCGGAGGACAACGAGGACGATGTCTATAAGTCCGTCGCGATGAAGGAGCAGTACGACGGCATCTACGTGGCGAGCTTCACCTTATTCTTCGGCGAACAGATGCAGTATTATATTACGGAGGCGAGTAGTGTCAAGGAAGAGGTGACGGAGTCCGGCACCATTACGAAGAACGACATCGCACAGACGATGCAGGCGGGGCGCTTCAACTTGATTAACGACATTATGATCGGCGAGGCGCTGCACGACTACGAAACGGTGGACCGCCTTCTGGAGGAATACTTCCGCAAGCAGTTCATTGCGACGAAGCTGTTCCGTCCGTATAAGAGCAAGAAGGAAAAGGAAGCAGAAGAAAGGACGCAGGAATGAGGCTGTTTTCCGACGCACAAAAGAGCTATGTGCTGGGATATGATTTGGGGGATGAGGTCTCCCAGATTTCCTTCCTTGCGCCGGATGCGGATATGCCGGAGACCCTCTCCGTGCTTGCGGGCGCGGAGCAGTACAATATCCCGACCGTCCTGTACAAGCGCAAGGGCGTGGGACAGTGGTTCTACGGCAAGGAGGCGGCAAAGCGCACGGACGGCGAGGACGGCACACGCATGGAGCACCTCTTAAGCGCCGCGCGCACCGGCAAGCCCATCATCATCGACGGGTCGGAGTACGATCCGGTGTCGCTTCTGACGCTGTTTGTGAAGCGCACGCTTTCCTTATTGACGATGGAAATGTCGATCGATCACGTGGAGGCGATTGTCTTCACCGCGGAGAACCTGGACAAGCGCATGGTCGAGGTCTTGAGCGAGGTGACCGGCGCACTGAATTTAAAAACGAAGCGCATCTTCTACCAGAGCTACGAGGAGAGCCTGTACTATTACATGCTCTACCAGCCGCCGGAATTGAAGTTCAAGCATGTGCTTGCCTGCGATTACAAGTACGGCGCGCTTTCGGTTTACGATTTGATGAACAACTACCATACGACGCCCATCGTGACGAGCGTGAAGAAGGCGGTCTATGACGTGATGCGCTTACCCGGCGGAAAGCTCCCGAGGGATGCCGTGGAATTGAACCGCATCAAGAAGCAGCTTGACGCGGAGTTCCTGAAGGTTTTACGCCGCATCTATGAGGACCGCGAGGTGACGAGCGTCTATCTTTTGGGCGACGGCTACAAGGGCGACTGGGCACAGGAATCACTGTCGTACCTTTGCAATACGTCCCGCGTCTTCCAGGGGAACAACCTCTTCAGCAAGGGCGCAACGATTGCGGCAAGGGAACGCATCTCGGAAAGCGAAGCCGGCACCAAGCAGATTTTATTGGGCGACGACAAGCTAAAGTCAAACCTGGGGATCCGCTTAAAGAAGCAGGGCGTCGAGAGCTATCAGGCACTCATGGATGCCGGCGTGAACTGGTTCGAGGTGGGCAGCTCAATCGACATCATCCTAAGCGAGGGCAACGAAATCCAGATTGAGAAGACGCCCTTAACCGGCTCCGAGCCCTCCGTGACGACAATCGTTTTGGAGGGACTTGCGAGAAGACCGAAAGGCACGACACGCTTACGGCTCTTGTTGGATATGACGGACGAAAAGACGGTCCGCGTGCAGGTGAAGGACTTAGGCTTCGGCGACATCTTTAAATCAACGGGCATGCATTGGGAGGAGACATTTACGGTTTGACGAATGTAATCCTGTGTACGGGACGCCTTGCGGACATCCCGTACCACTTTGCAAAAATTGAAAAGGACATCTACTCCGTTGAGGAGCTGTGCTACGTGCTCATGCAGAATGCCTTCTTAATGGACACGGATTCGTTTGAGCTGCTTTTGGCGGAGTGGCTCAAGAAGGAGTGCGCGCTCGCAAAGCTTTCGGAACAGCTTGCGGACATGATCAGAAGACGCTGCAGCGCCGAAGCAATCGTCTCGATGATTTTGCGTTACGTGAATTACTGCCCGGAGGAGGAGATTAAGGAGACGGAGGAAATATTACGCAACAACTCCGGTCTGAACCTCTATGAGAAGAAGCTCACCAGGGCAAACTACCTGATGGAGAACCTGCGGTACGCGCAGGCCTTCGAGGAGTTCGACGAGGTGCTCGCCATGCTTCCGCTTGCGGAAACGGAGTTGAAGGCACAGATTCTGCACAACAAGGGTGTCATGTACGCGAACCTCTTTGTCTTCGAGGAGGCGGCGGAGCTCTTTGACCAGGCATACCAGTTGAGCGAAAACCGTATGACCTTCCAGTGCGCGCTCGCGGCAAGAAGGATGAGCATGACGGACGAGGAGTACGTCGACTACATCGCGATGCTGCCGGGTGCCTATAACGATTCGCTTTTACTCGAGCAGCGCATGAACGACGCGACGAAGCTCTATGAGCTTTCCGCGGACAGACACCGCCTGCACACCATTTCCGTTTACAAGGCAGAGAGCAACATGCAGGAGTACTATGAGCGCACGAAGGAGCTGACGGAGGAAATCAGGGATCGCTACCGCGATACCTTCGCGTCCGAAGCGTCACTGTACGTGGAGACGGATGAGGACAAGGATAAGGAGTAGGGATGCGCTGGTTCGGAAAGAGCAAGGACAGAAACGACGATTATTATGATTACGAGATGGACGCGTCCTGGAATGAAATCAGCTATACGCGGGACGATCTCAATATTCATGATGCCGTCGAACGAAGGGAATACATCGAGACCTGTTTGCAGCAGTTGCAGGAGGCAAGCAGGGAGTTAGACAATTTACAGTACGAATACCGCACGGTCACATCGTATTTGAAGGATATGGATGAGATCGATGCCTTGCCGCGCGACACAAAGGAGGAGATCGAGGAAGTCGCGGACTTGATCCGCGCCTCGGAGGTCGCTGCGGACAAGTTCTCACGCCGCAAGCAGCGCATGAGCGAGGAAGAGTACTTCCACATGCAGCGCATCGAAAAGGATGTCGAGGGCGGTATCATGAAGCTTCTGGAAGCAAAGGACCAGCAGAAGAAAATCCGCAATGACTTGCGGCGCCTGGACAGTGAGCGGCAGGCATACCTGTACCAGAAGACGGAATTGAACAAGATCATCAACAACACCAGGGGCCTGATGTTTTTGTGCGCGGGCGCCCTGGCGGCAGTTCTTGCGGGACTCTTTTTCCTAAACTATTCCTTCGGGGCGGATGTCACCTACGGCTACATGCTCGCCGTTTTGATCGCGGCGCTTTCCGCGACGATTCTCTACATCAATCACATGAGCGCGTTGCGTGAGATTCGCTTTGTCTCCGCGGCAACGACCAAGCTCATCAATTTGCAGAACACCGTCAAGATCCGGTACGTGAACAACCGCCAGCTTTTGGACTACCTGAATCTAAAGTACGGCACGGAGAAGGCGGGCGATTGCAAAAGGAATACGAAAACTACAAGCGCGAAAAGTCGGAGCGCGAGCTGCATGAAAAGTCGATGGAGAACTTAGATACCTTACAGCAGGATTTAGTATATCTCTTACGCGGTGCCGGGGTTGCGCATCCGGAAATCTGGATTAACCAGGCGGCCGCGTTGATCGATAAAAAAGAGGCGGTGGAGATCCGCCATGAATTGAACCTGCGCCGCCAGTCCCTGCGCGAGCGCATGGACTACAACCGCGAGGTCGTCGCCGGCAACGCAAAAGCGGAGATCGAGGATCTTGCGCGCACGTATCCGCAGTATGCGGAAGAGATTCTGGATGCGGTGGGAAGGTATCAGGAGTTATTAAGTAACTGAGTTAACAGTATCCTGAGAACAACATACCGGAATATTCGCTCGTCACGTACGGCGCGACGAAGCCGTGTCCCGGGTTCTTGTAGTTTACGACCGGTCGGTCGATGTACTTCATCGGGTCTAAGGAAATCTCCCTGCTCTTTTCAATCAGGGACTTCGCGAAATCGTTCACCGGCAGGAAGCGTTCGATGCCTTCCTCGTCGCGGGTCACTTCCGCGAGGCGCGCCTCGTCGATTTCAATCTTGCCGGAATCCGTGACATGGATGCCTTCGTCCGCGAGCTTGCCCAAATGCTCTTCGGCGATTGCCCGGGTCTCTGATTCAATCTTGCTGCGCTTGAAGCTTTCGGAATCGTGCGTGACGATGCCGTCTAAGAAGTCGTTGTAGCCCTTCGCAAGCTGCTTCACGTGATCGATCAAGGATTCCGTGTCGTTCCGAACACCGATCTCAATCTCTTCACCGTTTGTCGTGCCATGCAGGGTCAGCTCGTAAACACCGCCCACCATGAAGTGGTTCGATGCGCTGACGCGTTCTTTTCCGTTGATTTCAAAGACAGCGTTTTCCGCCTGCGTCGAGACCTGGTCGAGTCCGAAGTACGCAAGCGTTCCGCCGTTGGTCGAGATTTCATCCTCCGTAATCTTGAAGCGGTAGTCGCGGCCGGAAACGGTACCGGTGTCGGACGCCGTAATCTCCAATGCGGTATAACCGTTGCCGTCGTTGATGACACTTGCACGCAAGCCAACGCCCGCCTTGTCGACAAGACGGGAGAGACGGTCCTGAACCTCGCGGTTGAAATCGCCCTTGTTGATCGTGTACTGGAACTCATACTTCTGTTCCCCGACACGCACGTTGAAGGAATACTGCCCGGGCTCCAACTGCACCGCGCCGGATGGCAGGAACCTGCCGGTATTGACCTGGGATTGGGCAAGATTCCTGACATTCAACCGGAAGGAAGGCAGTTCTTCCTCTTCGGCGGCATTCTTTACGAAATTCGCCTCGACCGCGTCCTCGTTTGAGGAGTACGCGCTCTTCTGATCCAAGATGTTTTCATCTAAATTAGACAGGCCGTAGATCGTGGAACGAAGCGCACGCGCCTCTTCCTTTAAACCGACCGCCTGGGCCTCGTCCTGCGTATCGTCCTTCAACAGGAAGAGAGGGGAGTCCTTATTAATCTTAACAATGGAATTGTAGATGCCGCGCAGCTCACTCTTTTTATGAGTCTCTGTCTGCGTCACATCCTTCGACTTGTAGTTCGTCAGAACATGGTCATAGACCGCGTTCAATGCTATGCTGTTAGCCATAAGACGTTCCCTCCTTTCTTCCCTGATTTGCGCTTGCGCCGTCTTATGTGTGAGACGCTTTGCCGATCCTTCGGCTCCCTGCGCAGGGGGGATTGTAACTTAAATTATATCATAAAATAGACTAAATCTCAAGAATTTCTGCCTATATATGATTAAATTTCTCTAAACAACTTTCCCGTATTTTCGGGCTTTTTCGCCGGTTACCTCCGTTTGGGTACTTTTTATGCTTTTCTGTTATTTGTATCGGCAAATCTTAGGAAAGACTTTAGCCCTATTTTGAAAAAAATTTGAAAAAAATCGAATTTTTTTTGCTTTTTTTCGATTTATGGTATCATAAAAGGGCAAAAGAGGAAGAGATTCCCACAGAAAGGCGAACAAATGAGCGAAAACGATTGGGAAAAGAATCAGGAACAGAACCGGGAAAACGAAAAGGGCTCCTATGAGGATGTGTGTTTTATCTGCAGAAGACCCGAGAGCAAGGTGGAGGGCAGGATTTACCGGCTTCCCAACGGAATCTGCATCTGCGAGGACTGCATGCACAAGACGATGGACATGGTCTCGCAGTTCGATTACCAGGGGATGTTAGACAATCCGGAGATGATGAAGCAGCTCAACAACCAGCCGGGCTTTCAGGGCGTGCAGTTTTTGAACTTAAACGATTTGGTGCAGCAGGCCGGCGGAATCCCCAACAAGCAAAAATTAAAGCGCAAGGCCGAAAAGCGTGAGGACTCCGTTATCAAGCCGGTCTTTGACATCAACGATATGCCCGCCCCCCACAAGATTAAGGAAAAGCTTGACGATTACGTGATCGGGCAGGAGCAGGCAAAGAAGATTATCTCGGTGGCGGTCTACAACCATTACAAGCGCGTCAAGACGGACGCGATGGACGACATCGAAATTGAAAAGAGTAACATTTTGATGCTGGGTCCCACGGGCTGCGGCAAGACCTATCTGGTGAAGACCTTAGCGACCTTATTGGATGTGCCGCTTGCGATTGCGGACGCGACCTCTTTAACGGAGGCCGGCTACATCGGCGACGACATCGAGTCCGTCGTGACCAAGCTGTTGTCCGCCTCCGGCAACGACATCGAAAAGACGGAGCACGGCATCATCTTCATCGACGAAATCGACAAGATTGCCCGCAAGAAGGAAACGAACCACCGCGACGTTTCCGGCGAGTCCGTGCAGCAGGGCATGTTGAAGCTTTTGGAGGGCGCGGATGTCGAGGTGCCGGTGGGCGCGAATTCGAAAAACGCGATGGTGCCCCTGGCAACGATTAACACGCGCAACATTTTGTTTATCTGCGGCGGCGCGTTTCCGGACCTTGAGGACATCATCAAACGGCGCCTGCGCAAGAAGACCTCGATCGGGTTTGATGCGGAGTTAAAGGATCAGTTTGATTCGGACAAGGAGCTCTTGCAGAAGGTAACGGTCGACGACTTAAAGAAGTTCGGAATGATTCCGGAATTTCTGGGACGCCTTCCCATCATCTGCACCTTGAACGGTCTTGACAAGGACATGCTCATCCAGATTTTGAAGGAGCCCAAGAACGCGATTCTAAAACAGTACCAGAAGCTTCTGGCGCTGGACGAGGTGGATTTGCGCTTCGACGACGGCGCATTGGAGGCCATCGCGGAAAAGGCGCTGGAAAAGGAGACCGGCGCACGCGCCCTGCGCGCCATCATCGAGGAATTCATGATGGACATCATGTATGAGATTCCAAAGGATGACAACATCGGCCGCGTGACGATTACAAGAGAATACATCGAGGGCACGGGCGGTCCCGTCATCGAGGTCAGAAGCGACGAGACGACGGAGAGCGCAAGGCAGGAGCTGTTGCCGGACAAGGCGCAGGAAACGGGAGGCGCCAAGGCGGCAATCCGTACGGAGAACGCGTAAGGAGGACACATGGGATTCGTAGGCGGCGCACTGAGCGCGCTGTTGAGCGCGGGAGTCTTCTTTGCGGATCAGGAATTGAAGCAGGCTTCGGAAGAGGAGCGCTTACCCAGGCAGGGCGAGAAAACAAATGCGCGTCTTTCCTTTTCCAATCACCACAATTACGGCGCGGCGCTGAATTTCCTGGAAAAGCGCCCACTCATTGTGCGCAGCCTTGCTTTGTCCATGACGGTTTTCTGCACGGTCTTATTCCTGTTTACCTTTGGCAAAAAAGGCGCGGGATTCTTAAAGGCGGCGCTGGCGTTTCTTTTGGGCGGCGCGTACTCGAACCTCTATGATAGATTAAAACAGGAATATGTGATAGACTATATAGCGTTGCGGCTGCCGGGAGAAGGCATCAACCTGGCGGGAAGAGGAAATATTAAGGAGTTGATTTTCAACATCGCGGACTTGGGTGTTGCCATCGGCGCGATGTTACTGGCATTCACATGACAAACACAAAACAAATCATGATTGAAACCTGCGGGTTGACGAAAACCTTTGAGGGTGGCGAGAAACAGGTCTCCGCGCTAAAGGATGTCAACCTGCAAATCCATACGGGAGAAATCTACGGCATCATCGGCATGTCGGGTGCGGGCAAGTCGACGCTTGTGCGCTGCCTGAATTTTTTGGAGCGCCCCACATCGGGCGAGGTCATCATTGACGGCAGGAAGCTCTCGTCCTTGAGTGATGCACAGCTGCGGCATGAGCGTACGGAGGTCTCGATGATCTTCCAGGACTTCAACCTTTTGATGCAGCGCACGGTCATTGACAATGTCTGTTTCCCCATGGAGATTACGGGCGTCAAAAAGAAGGACGCAAGACAGCGCGCAAAGGCATTATTGGAAGAGGTCGGGCTCGCCGAAAAGGCATCGAACTACCCCGCGCAGCTTTCCGGCGGACAGCAGCAGCGTGTCGCGATTGCGCGTGCGCTTGCGAACAATCCCAAGATTTTATTGTGTGACGAGGCGACGAGCGCGCTTGACCCCAAGACGACGAAGTCGATCCTTGCGCTCTTAAAGGAAATCAACGCAACGCGCGGCATCACGATTGTCATCATCACGCACTCGATGTCGGTGGTGGAGGAAATCTGTACGCATGTCGCGATCATCGACGAAGGAAACCTTGCGGAGTCCGGCGAGGTGGAGGAGGTCTTCACAAGACCGAAGTCCGCTGCGGCAAAGCGCTTAGTGCTTCCGGAATCCTCGAAGGCGATTGACGAGATGAAGAGTAAGCGCTGCGTGCGCATCGTGTTCAGCGAGAACTCCTCGTTTGAGCCGGTCATCTCGAATATGATTTTGGAGTGCAAGGCGCCGGTCAACATTCTGCTTGCGGACACGCGCGATGTGAACGGCACCGCGAAGGGACAGATGGTCCTGCAGCTTCCGGACGATGAGGAGGTTGCGGACAGGATGATCCGCTTCCTCGAGGAGCGCCGCCTCGCGGTGGAGGAACTGGAGGGGTATGTATGAACGCATTTCTTGAACAATACGGCGAATTGCTCGCACAGAACTTCGGAATCTCCATCTACATGGTCATCGTATCAACCGTGATGGCGTATGTATTGGGAATTCCGTTGGGCATCATTTTAGTCTTAACGGCGAAGGACGGGATGCGTCCGAACGCCGCCGTATACAAGGCGCTGGATACGATTGTGAACATCATGCGCAGCGTGCCGTTTTTGATTCTGATGGTCGTCATCATTCCGTTTACGAGAATGCTGGTGGGTAGAAGCTACGGCGCGAACGCGACGATTGTGCCGCTGGTCATTTCCGCGGCGCCCTTTGTCGCCAGAATGGTGGAGCAGTCACTTTTGGAAGTGGATAAGGGCGTCATCGAGGCGGCACAGTCGATGGGTGCCACAACCTTCCAGATCATCACGAAGGTCATGATGCTGGAGGCAAGAACCTCCCTCATTGTGGGCGCGACGATTGCGACCGCGACCATCCTCGGGTATTCCGCGATGGCGGGTGCCGTGGGCGGCGGGGGCTTAGGCGCCATCGCCATCCAGTACGGCTACAACCGCAACGTCCCGAGCGTCAAATGGGCAAGCGTCGTTTTGCTCGTGCTTTTGGTCAACGTTGTGCAGGCGATCGGAATGCGCATCGCGAAGCGCCTGGATCGTCGTATCACGGGCTGAATTCACTGATGTCATTGTTATAGGTTTTGGTTATAACCGAGTCTATCTTTTCGGTATTATACAGCCGTGCGCAAATGGCGTATGATAGCAGGCATAAGACAGTACCCGGCATAACATAGAGCACAGAATCAGGAGGTAACAGATTATGAAAAAGAAATTGATTGCAGGTATTCTGACAGGCATTGTCGCTTTTGCAGCCTTAACCGGCTGCGGCGGCGCACAGACACAGCAGGCAGCGCCCGCGCAGGAAGAGGCGACGGAAGAAGCCGCGGCGGAAGGCGAAGTGGTCGAAGAAAAGGGCACCATCACGGTTGCCGCAACGGCGGTTCCGCATGCGGAAATCTTAGAGGAAGCAAAGAAGATTTTGGCACAGCAGGGCTGGAACCTGGAGATTACGGTCTTTGACGATTACGTGCAGCCCAACCTCGTCGTGAACGACGGCGACATCGACGCGAACTACTTCCAGCACCAGCCCTACCTTGACCAGTTCAACGAGGAGCAGGGCACGGACTTAGTGAGTGTGGGCTGGATTCACTATGAGCCCCTTGGCGTTTACGCCGGCAAGAGCTCGGATTT
>JAFSRL010000074.1 GCA_017446125.1 Lachnospiraceae bacterium | reverse complement strand
GTCATCCCCATCTCCTGACTTACTTCAAGTCCCCCGCATCAAAGCACTCCGCAATCGACGCCCCGGCGGGTACCATCGGGTAAACCGCGTCGTCGATGCCGGTTACACATTCAATCACAACGGGTCCCTTCGCAGAAAGCGCCTTTCGCAACGCCGGGATAACCTCTTCCTTCTTCGTCACCCGGATTGCCTCGCAGCCCAACGCCTCCGCGACCTTGCAGTAATCCACCTTGTCGCGCAGGGTTGTCTCAGAATAATGCTTCTTATAAAACAGCGTCTGCCACTGACGCACCATCCCGAGCGTTCCGTTGTTCATCACAATGTTCACAATGGGGATGTTATAGCGGGACGCGGTCGCCAGCTCCTGCATGTTCATCCGGAAGCACCCGTCTCCCGTGATGTTGACGCAGACCTTATTCTTGCACCCCATCTTCGCCCCGATCACGGCGCCCAGCCCGTAACCCATGGTGCCCAAGCCGCCGCTGGTCAAAAACGTCCGCGGCTTCTTGAATTTGTAATACTGTGCGGTCCACATCTGGTGCTGCCCCACATCCGTGCAGATGACCGCGTCGCCCGTCGTGACCTCATCGAGCTTTTCAATCACGTAAGGGGTCGTCAGATGATCCTCCGGATAAAAGAGCGGGAAACGCTCCTGTATCTTTGCGATTTCCTTCTTCCATGCCGCATGCTTTAAGGGTGTAAGCGCCTTGTTTAGCGCCTTCAAGACCGCCTTCAAATCTCCGATCAGGCTCAAGTCCGCATGTATGTTCTTTCCGACCTCCGCCGCGTCAATGTCCGCCTGCAGGATAAAGGCGTCCTTCGCGAAGGTCTTTGCGTTCCCGATGACGCGGTCGGAAAAACGCGCGCCTAAGGTAATCAACAGATCGCACTTGCTCACGCCAAAGTTCGAGGTCTTCGTCCCATGCATCCCGATCATGCCGGTGTAAAGTGCGTGGTGCGCGTCAAACGCGCCCTTGCCCATCAGCGTGTCGCAGACCGGCGCATCCACCTTCTCCGCAAACTCCTTTAATTCCTTTTCGCAGCCCGAAAGCACCGCGCCGCCGCCCACATAAATGAAGGGACGCTTCGCCTTTGCGATGACCTTGACCGCCTGCTCAATCTCTTCCTTTGAGAAAGCGTTGTTCACCTGAACCTTCAAAGGCTTCTTCGGCTCATACATGCACTTGTCCGCCGTGACATCCTTCGTGATATCGACGACAACCGGTCCCGGGCGCCCTTCCTGCGCAATCCGGAACGCCTTGCGGATGGTTTTCGCAAGCACATTCACATCCTTTACGATATACCCGTGCTTCGTGATGGGCATCGTGATACCGTTGATGTCGACCTCCTGGAAGGTGTCCTTGCCCAAGAGCGGCAGATTCACGTTACAGGTGATTGCCACCATCGGGATGGAATCCATGTACGCCGTCGCGATGCCGGTCACAAGGTTCGTGCTGCCGGGGCCCGAGGTCGCAAAGCAAACGCCCACCTTGCCGGTCGCCCTTGCGTACCCGTCCGCCGCATGCGCCGCGCCCTGCTCATGGCTCGTTAGAATGTGCGTGAAATGCTTTTTCTCCGCATACAACGCGTCGTAAATATTTAAGATTGTGCCGCCGGGATAGCCGAAGACCGTATCGACCCCCTGCTCCTTTAAGCATTCCAAAACGATTTGTGCGCCAGTCAATTCTTTCATTTATTTAACCTCGAGTACCGCTCCCCTGTTGCCGCTCGTAACCATCTTTGTGTAACGTGCAAGATAACCTGTCGTGATGTTTGCTTCCTTCGGCTTCCACGCCGCACGACGCTTTTCCAGCTCCTCATCCGAAACCTTCATGTTCAGGCTGTGGTTCGGGATGTCAATCTCAATGATGTCGCCCTCTTCCACCAAAGCGATGGGACCGCCCACGGCTGCCTCGGGAGACGCGTGCCCGATCGAAGCGCCTCTCGACGCGCCGGAAAACCTGCCGTCCGTAATGAGCGCAACGTCAGAACCCAGACCCATGCCCGCGATGGCACTTGTGGGTGAGAGCATCTCCCGCATGCCGGGACCGCCCTTGGGTCCTTCATAGCGGATGATGACAACATCGCCCTTGACAATCTTGCCGCCCAGGATTGCGGCAATCGCGTCCTCCTCGCAATCAAAGACACGCGCCGGTCCTTCATGCACCAGCATTTCCGGAACCACGGCGGACTGCTTGACGACCGCGGTGTCCGGAGCAAGGTTGCCCTTTAAGACCGCTATGCCGCCCGTTGCCTGGAACGGATTGTCGATGGGACGAATGACCTCCGGATCCCTGTTCACACAGCCCTTGATATTTTCACCGACGGTCTTGCCCGTCACGGTCATAAGATCAAGGTGCAGAAGATTCTTCTTCGCAAGTTCATTCATGACCGCGTAAATGCCGCCGGCCTCCTCCAAGTCTTCCATGTAGGTGGGACCCGCGGGCGCCAAGTGACACAGGTTCGGTGTCTTCGCGGAAATTTCGTTCGCGTATTCCATATCGATTTCAACACCGGCTTCATGCGCAACCGCCGGCAGGTGCAGCATCGTGTT
>JAFSRL010000073.1 GCA_017446125.1 Lachnospiraceae bacterium | reverse complement strand
CATTTTAAAGAAATTGAGTCACTTTACCCGTCCCCCTGACTCACTTTTGAAAGGAGAAGTTTCATGAAAGTAGTAGTGTTGTATGGCGGCTTAAGCAGTGAGCGCAAGATTTCTCTTGCCTCCGGCACGCGCGTATGCGAGGCCTTAAGGGACAAGGGACATCAGGCAATCTTAGTCGATCTTTTTTTGGGTATCGAGCCCTACGGCGAAGCCTATGAAGCGCATCCGGAAAAACTCTTTGAAGACTTACCGCCCATCGAGGAGGTGGTCTTTGACGGAACGCCGCCGGATTTAAACGAGGTCCGCGCATCGCGTAAGGATCAGTCCGGGGCACTCTTTGGCCCGAAGGTTCTTTTCCTGTGCCGCGAAGCGGACATCGTCTTCGTTGCATTGCACGGCGCGAACGGCGAGGACGGCCGCGTGCAGGCAACCTTTGACATGCTTGATATCAAGTACACGGGCTCCGGCTACACGGGCAGCGCAATCGCGATGGATAAAATCCTGACCAAGCAGATGTTGCAGCCGGCGAACATCCCCATGGCGCACGATCAGGTTTACCGCTTTGTGACAAAGGACGACTTAAACCGCATCGCGCGTGAGACACCCATTCCTTGCGTGGTGAAGACACCGTGCGCGGGATCGTCGTTAGGTGTTTACATCGTGCATGAGGAGGAGGAGCTGGTGCCGGCACTCGAAGCGTGCATCGCGATTTCCGACACGATTCTTGTCGAGGAGTACATCGAGGGCGGCGAGTTTACCTGCGCGGTGCTGTGCGGCAGGGCGCTTCCTTCCGTTGAGATCGTGCCAAAGACTTTGTTTTACAATTACGAAAATAAATACGCGACCGGCGCCTCGGACGAATATTGCCCCGGACGCACGTCACCGGAAAACGAAAAGAAGATGGGGGAGATTGCGTTGAAGGTGCATGACGCGCTTTTCCTGCACACCTACTCGCGTTCCGACTTCATTATCACGCCGGACGACAGGGTGATCTTTTTGGAAGTCAACACGCTGCCCGGCATGACGGGAACCTCACTGGTACCGCAGGAAGCTGCGGCGGTCGGCATCTCGTTTGAAGACTTGTGTGAGACGATTTTACAGGATGGGTTGAAGCGGACATGATGAGAATGGAATGGAAGGATGTGACATTTACCGGCGTATGCTACGACAACCGCGAGGTGAAAGCGGGCGACCTCTTCTTTGCATTTCCCGGTGAAACCCACGACGGTCACGATTACGTCGTGGATGCGCTCTCCCGCGGCGCGGTAAGGGCGGTCGTGTCGCACGCGGTGGAAGGCGCGGACCCTGCCCGCCTGATCTTGGTCAAAGATACGATCAAAGCTTATGGGGCGCTTGCCGAAGCGTACCGCGCGCAATTCCACATTCCCGCGGTCGGAATCACCGGCAGTGTGGGCAAGACGACGACCAAGGACATGATTACAGCGGTGCTGTCGGAGAAGTTTAAGACGGTCGCGACGAAGGGAAATTTGAATAACCACATCGGCTTGCCCAGAACGGTATTTGGAATTGATGAGGAGACGGAGGTCGCGGTGCTCGAGATGGGGATGAACCACCTGGGCGAGATCTCGTACCTGACGCGCATCGCGCAGCCGACGATTGCGACGATTACGAATGTCGGTGACGCGCATATCGGACTTTTGGGCAGCCGTGAAAATATCTTCAAGGCGAAGCGTGAGATTTTTGAGGGGCTTTCCGCGGACGGGCTCATCGTGCTGAATGTGGACGATGAATACCTGCGGCGCGTGCAGGAGGATAAGTCGGTCACGGAGGGCAGGACACTTGTGACGATCGGGGAGGATGCCTCCGCGATGCTGCGTGCGGTTGATGTTACAGAGAGCGCGGAGGGGATTTCATTCGTGATAGAGGGAGACTGTCCCTCGACCTCAAGCGCTGTGAGAGCGGCAAAAAATGATGACACTCGTGTGACGACGGATGCGAAGCGCGTCATCGATGTGCCCCTGCCGGGACACCACATCATCTACCCCACGCTCACCGCCTACGCGATCGGAAGACACTTGGGGATGACCCACGAAGAGATTGCGCGCGGCATTCGGAATGTCGTCACCAGTGGCAAGCGCATGGAGATTATAACGCGCGAGCATAACGTGACGATTTTAAACGATACCTACAACGCGAATCCGCAGTCGATGAAGGCGGCGCTCCACACGCTCGCCAAGCGTGAGGGCGTAAAAAAGATTGCGGTTCTGGGCGATATGTTTGAATTAGGCGACGATGCCGTGCGCCTCCACGAAGAGGTGGGCACCTGCGCCGCGCAATGCGGCATCGACGTGCTCGTCGCCGTGGGCGAACTCTCCGCACACATGGCCGAAGCCGCCCACAGGGAAACCCCTGTATCAGAACTCACCGTCATCCACTGCAGGGACAAGGATGCCGCCGCTGCCGCACTAAAGGATCTCGTCAAAAGTGACTGCGCGGTGCTGTTCAAGGCATCGAGGGGTATGGCGCTGGAGACGTTGATTGATTTTTGACATCGCATATGTTAAGATAAGGATGAGCCGAAGAATAGTCCTTGGCTATTTACCCGGCGGTTTATAGTAACTGATGAGTCAGCTGCCTACATCCTCGCTTAAGGTCAGGCAGCTGATTATCATTTTCCCCTCGATATCCGTATTACCTCAATAACCAACATTGCGATCATAAGAATAATAACTATGATTTCATAAGATGTCATGATAATCCTCGCTTTCCCCAAAGACCGGGTTAGCGACAAGACTGCCTCTTCGGCTCGTATAAAAGAATAGCATAGGTTGAGGTGGTTATCTACAAGAAACAGCGAAAAAAATGAATTCAGAATAATCTGTCAATAACAATCTAATCATCCGAATCGGGAACATATCGAATAACGTTTTCTGTGGGACAGTTCAGAATGCGGCAAAGTGTGTCGATGGTCACCGTACTGATGGGCATATTGTACTTCAGGCGATGTAAAGTGGCAGGGTTTACGCCATGTTTGTGCGTGAGCGTGTACCAGTTGTCATCCGATTCTTTTAATGTTTCCCAAAACGGCGCGTAATCGATCATTAATGCCTCCAATTCCATGATATTGGGGCTTTATTTTTTTGAATAGATTGGATATAATAAACCTATAGGATGAGTTGAGAAAAGTTAGCTGGATGGGGCTCTGAAAGGAGTGTGTTATGAGACTACTGGGAACAATCGTCGGCTGGTTTTTTTCGCTTTCTTTTTGATTTTTGCGCTTGGCGCATTTTTATCGGGCGGCATTCTCAGCGGAATATTCTTCCTGATCCTTGCCGTACTTTGCTCACCGCTTAGAAAAAAGATATTTGAATTTCTGCCGGATGGCGTTAACAGGATTCCGGTGAAGATAGGTGCCGGCGTTTTGGCATTTATCTTAAGCATAGGTCTTTTCCCTGAAAGTGAAATAACTGAGACTCCCTCGCAGGATGTTGCCGTGACAGCGGAAGAGTCAACAGCGGATACCGTAAATACCGAACAGAATCGCGCTGCAGAACTTGCTGCAAAAGAAGCGGAGAAAAAAGCCGCGGAAGAGGCTGAAAGGGAAGCGGCAGAAGCAGCAGAGGCAGAACGCAAGGCACAGGAAGAGGCTGCCGTGAGGGAAGCGGAACGCAAGGCACAAGAAGAGGCTGCTGCGAAGGAGGCAGAACGCAAGGCACAGGAAGAGGCTGCTGCGAAGGAGGCAGAGCGCAAGGCACAGGAAGAGGCTGCCGCGAAGGAAGCGGAACGCAAGGCACAAGAAGAAGCGACATCGGCAGAGCAGTTTCAAATTAATCAGCCTTCACCGGGGGAGGTAGCACAGGAACGATCCGTGCAGCCTGTTATGAATGCAGGTGGAGGCGGTGGTGACGCGAGCAATTTTGATACTTACAACAATGTGGAACAGCAACAGACGAGCGAAGCGTATGTCTTAAACACGAATCCAAGCAGTATGAAGATTCATTATCCCGGTTGCAGATATGTGCCAAAA
The DNA here is from genome assembly GCA_017446125.1 of Lachnospiraceae bacterium. Taxonomy (GTDB): domain Bacteria; phylum Bacillota; class Clostridia; order Lachnospirales; family Lachnospiraceae; genus Butyrivibrio. The sequence continues at coordinate 1,336 of JAFSRL010000073.1, read as the reverse complement.
ATCAGTCCGGAGAACTACGCGACTTCAAACGAAACCTTATCAACGTTAGAGTCAAGAGGTTATTCCAGGTGTGGGGTTTGTATGAAGTAACTCATGGATTACACCTTTTGCACGGGTCATACCCAAGCGCAACCGCTTCATCGCGTGAACCATCGAAAAATGCTTTATTCTTTTCACTCATTTGTTTCACACTGCCGCAGGACGCAGTGTGAAACTTTTTTGTATTCGTATTAAGAACATAGGAAGCTGTGACAGCAGGCGTTGCAACAACTGCATTGGATGCAGGTTCTGCAACAGGTGTGGCAGGGTTATCTTTGGCCGGCACCGCACTCTTTTCAGAAGGGGTGGTTGTAGAGCGGGTCTGCACAGCAGGTTGGTTCTGTCCCGCCCCTGCGTCGGCAAGCGTGGCGACATCCGGATTCTTCTGCGGGGAAAACAAGACATTCGTTCCGTCGCTGGTGCAGATAATATGTCCCTGCAAATCCGTGCGATATGTGATTGCGCCAGCATCACGCAATCTGCTTAAAGTGTTTTCTGTCGGATGCCCGTATGTGTTCTTTGCACCGACGGAGATAACAGCATATTGAGGTGACACTGCACGAAGAAACTGATACTTCGTGGAAGAATTACTTCCGTGATGCGCGACCTTTAAGACTGTACTGGAGACTGTCCGCTTTGAATTAAGAATTGCTTTTTCCTCTGCTTCTTCGGCGTCGCCGGTAAAGAGAAACGATGTGTTTCCGTAAACGATACGCAGAACGATAGAGTTGTTGTTTGAGTCCTCGGAAATAAATGTCGGACCAAGAACTGTAACTGTTGCCGAACCAAGATGAAATACATCACCTGCCGCAGGCACGGTAATGGTGACATCCTGCTTTGTCAGGTATTTTAAGAAGCTTCGAAATGTCTTTGTGTCGTGTTCTGTAACCGGAGAAAACGCGACACCTACCGTGGCATAATTCAGTGCGCCTAACAGACCGCCAATGTGGTCCGCGTCCGGATGTGTTGCAACGATATAGTCGAGGTGTGTGATGGATCGCTGTTTCAGGTAACTGTATATGAGACTGGACTGCTTGTTGTCGCCGCCGTCAATGAGCATATAGTGACCGTCGCACTGCACCAAAGCAGCATCTCCCTGTCCAACATTAATAGAATCAACCTGAAATGATGAGGTGGTTGCAGCCGCGGAAACCCTTGTTGTAAATCCACCCATCACGATGGGAAGAGTGATCACCAGGGTCAGTATAAGTGAATAGATTTTGTAAGATAATCGCCTCATTGCACATAACCTTCTAAACAAAAAACACAGTCACGGGACTGTGCTCAAAAGAAGGTG
>JAFSRL010000072.1 GCA_017446125.1 Lachnospiraceae bacterium | reverse complement strand
TTCAATCACATTCCCGTTTTCATCCTTATAATTACTCCCAAGGGTAGGGCCGTCATGCGTGACACCACAGAAGTTTTTAATCTCCTCAACTGCATAATAACAGGGTACGCCCATGATGGCACCCATTTCATAGTGCCGATCCTTATATACGGGAGAGCAGCATTTCCCGCCGACCCGGTCTAAACGCTCAAAAATCGTATAGTTGTCATATCCTTTCTTTTCCAGATTCATTCCGGCCGCCAACCCTGCGGGCCCGCCACCCAATATCGCAATACGAATGTTCTTATCCATGCTTTACCTCCAAAAAAATATTATTGAAACCGTTTTGCATATCGTTATTATAACCCAACATAATATGAAAAGCACTACCCGAAGGGATGAATTATTTCTGGTATCCGGTGTTTTATAATAATGGTGTCTGTGCTATACTTTGCACAGAAAAGGAAGCTCCTTATGCGATTTTACTCTTTTGATGAAATGCTTTCATATCATGCGAAACAACAGCCGAATGCTTTGGCGTTGTGCTTTGACAAGAATGGCGAAAACAGCCTGAGCTATTCTTTATTGACTGACAGGATAAGCAATCTCGAAAAAAAACTCCGAATGAAAAAAAAGAGTTGCCTCGGGGTATTAACTGACGGCAGTCCGGATTGCGTCCTTCATATCTTTGCTGCCGTTAAGGCAGGTATGCAGGTGGTTCTTTTAGATGAGAATGCCCCTGAAACGTTACTAAAAAAACTGATTCGATACACAGATGTGGATATGCTGTGGGGAGACGAGGCGCTTTGTCAGGAGCTTCAGGGAGCACTGACGGCAGGTGTTTCAGACGGAGGCGGAAAGATTCTTTTTTTCACCTCGGGTACCACCGAGCAGGCGAGAGCAGTCGTTTTGACGCAAGAAAGCCTCTGCGCCAGCGCTTTTAACGGCGGTAGCATGCTTCCGCTCACACCCAAAGACAGACTGCTTTGCATATTGCCGCTTTGCCATGTGTTCGGATTTGTATGCGGCCTGCTCTGGGGCTTGTCATGCGGTGCAACTGTTGCGCTTGGTCGCGGAGCAAGGCATTATCATGAAGACTGTGATTTCTTCCGCCCAACAGCAGTTTCAGTCGTACCTATGCTGCTTTCATTTTTGCTTGAACATCATCTTTTTAATCCGGAGCTCTCACTTGTACTAGTGGGTGCGGGGGATTGTAAAAAAGAATTGTTAGAAACCGTCAGGACATTGGGAATTTCCGTAAGCTTTGGTTATGGGCTGACAGAGACAAGTTCCGGTGTGGCCATCAGTCGCAACAGCGACGATCCATTTGCAATGGAAATATGCCCGGATGACAAGATTACACTGAGTGATGACAAAGAAATACTCATTGAATCAAAAAGCTGCATGATGCAGGGATACTATAAGCAACCAAAGGAAACGGCTGACGTATTAAAAGACGGAATATTGTATACCGGGGATCTAGGGTACTTTGATCAAGATGGACGTTTACACATTACCGGGCGCAAGAAGGAAATCCTGGTGCTTTCAGACGGCACTAAAATATTTATCCCCGAATACGAGAGCCGCCTTGCAGGGGTGTTGGGACATACAGAGTTGGCCCTGACGCTCTGTGATGATAAACTGGTGCTGGTTTATGTGGGAGAGGAGAATCCGGATGAAATCATGCGCCGCATCCGACCGATCAATGATGAAAAACCGCGGGGGCAACAAATAAGCACTGTTTTTGTAACCGCAACTCCGCTACCCAGAACAGCAACAGGGAAAATAAAACGTTGGGAGCTTTTACAGAGCATAGAGGACAAATAGCATGGACAGACAAGAAATCGTTGCGCAGATTATATCCCTGATTAAGGAATGCTTTCCTGATCTGAAGGAAACCGACCTAACAGAAGAGAGTGTCATTAATACTGAAACTTCCATAGATTCCATGGGGTTTATTCTCGTAATGTGTAAATTGGAATCGAAATATGACATCTCAATCCCCCAACGTCAATGGAATAAAATGTCCAGTGTTGGGGATGTAGCAAATGCCATCATGGAGGCTGTAGCGAAGAAATGAGCATCTATCAGGAAGAAATCAAACTGCGCAGCAAGGACGTCGACATGTATCGGCGTCTGCGTGTCTCTAATATGTTTCAGATGTTTCAGGAAGCCTCCATCCGCCATACTGAAGAACTTGGCATGGGAAAAGAAAAAACGCTGGATAAGGGGATTCTATGGATTGTTACACTGCAAAGATGCGAGATACAACGCATGCCATGTTATGACGAAACCGTTCATCTCAAAAGCTGGCCCGGAAAAACCATGCATTTATTCTTTCCCAGATATTATCAAATTGAGGACATTCAAGGACAAACCCTTATTAAAGCCAGTTCATTGTGGATGCTGGCAGATGAAGAGAGTAGAAAAGCCGTCTTTCCGGAGGAGTACGGTATACACATCGAAGGCACAGACTGTGATTGTGACATAGAACTTCCTCAGCGCATGCCCCAGCTTTCAGGAGGGCAGGTCAGTCAGATTACCATTCCTTTTAGCTATATTGATCTAAACAGGCACGTGAATCACACACGTTTCTTTGACTTGGCACAGGATTATTGTTTACCTGAAGAAAGAAACCGTACTATAACACAAATTCAAGCGGAATACAGTCATGAAGTTAGCATTGAAGATGCGTTAACCCTTTGTCATGAGCATGATGATACAGGTTGCAGCTTTGAAGGATCCCTGAATACGATACCATGTTTTCGGATCCGCTTTACGCTGGATACATCGTCGACGTAATGTAAAACACTTGTCAGCAGCTTCAGCGCCTGCCAATCTCTGGACTAAAGTGAGACTTCGACCATTCCCATTATAAAACGAACCGGCCCCAAGATGACGGTAGAAGAGCACAAAGGACGAACCTTGTTTATTTTTACGGGTAGTTGTCTGTTGATGATAGAAATGGCGCCGACAGCGTTTCTCAGTTCCTATTATGCCGCCTATAGATCACGCCACCGATCAAAGAGAGTACCACCGTTACGATAAGCCACACGGCAAAGATGTGATACCGTTCATTTTGTAAAGCATTGCCGCTTGCGGCGGAAAGCGCGATGGCGGGAAAACGACCCACCGCGCAGATCAAAACCCAGGTCTTTAAGTCGAGGTCGGTCAGGCCCACCGCGTAGCTGATCAAATCCTTCGGCGTGCCCGGAATTAAGAACAGTAAGAACAGGATGAAGCGCGAGCGGTTTGTCGTTTTTAAGAACTTCACGGAAGCAATTTTTTCTTTTGAAACGAACAGCTCCACAAAGCGCATGCCGAAGCGCTTGGAAAGCAAAAAGACCGTGACGCTGCCCAGTGTCATCGCGATGTCGCAAATCAGTGAGCCCTTCAGCACCCCGAAGGCGTAGCCCGCCGCAATCTGAAACGGCCCGCCCGGAATCACGGCGGCAATTACCTGCAGGTAGTTCATGCCCATAAAGACGAGCACGCCCGCGATGCCATGCGATTCGATGTATGCCTTCACAAGGTCAGGGTCTGAAACCATCGTCACCATGGGTCGTCCCACATAGACAACGACGATGCCCATCAAAAGACAAATCAGCGCGATGATGGCGATGCCCAAAAGCTTTTTTTGCAGGGGCGTTTTCACGCGCTCTTCCATGTCACACCTTCCTGCGCAGCATTTCAAAGAGCATTGTCAGGTAGCGCATAAAGGGTTCCGTCGCAATCGCAAAGAGCGCAAAGAGCATGATGCATTCTCTCGAGACGGATGCGATGGCAAACAAATCGGAGAAGAATATCGCGGCAAGAATGATGCCTGTCACACAGCCCGCAACGACGATGACGCGGTAGCGGTTGACGGGCGCACAGATCTTCACCAGAATCATGAAGCCCACAATGGCAAGCAAGAAGGTCGAGGCAACGGAGACGTCCTCCGCGGCGACGCCGAAGGTATTCGAAAAGACCACCATTGCCGCGATTGCCAGAAAGTCCGTTAAGGCTGCCGGCATGGCGCGCAGGGTGACCTTGGGTAAAAAGCGCCCCGTGATCTTTTTCTCGTTCGGCTCCATCGCAAGAAGGAAGGCCGGCATCCCGATGTTGAACATGCTAATCAGGGAAACCTGCGAGGGCTCCAACGGATACGCCAGCACATTGACGATGGAGAAGACCGACAACAGCAGCGAGAAAATGTTCTTCACCAAAAACAGTGTCGCGCTGCGCTCGATGTTATTGATGTCACGCCGCCCCTCCGCGACGATTTCCTTCATGTGGGAAAAGTCAGAGTCCAAAAGCACGACCTGTGCCGCCTGCACCGCGGCGTCGGATCCCTGCGCCATCGCAATCGAACAATCCGCATGCTTCATCGCGAGGATGTCGTTGACGCCGTCGCCCGTCATTGCAACCGTCTTACCCAGGCGCTTGTACGCCTGCACCAGACGCTGCTTCAATTCCGGTGTCACGCGTCCGAAGACCGTGTAGTTCTTCACCGCCCGGAAGATTTTGGTGTCGTCCGTCAACGTGGTCGCATCGACATACTTGTCCGCGTTCGCGATGCCCGCCTTCATGGCAACCTCAGAGACCGTGACGGGATTGTCGCCGGAGATGACCTTGATGTCCACCTCTTGGGAGGCGAAGTATTGGAAGGTTTCCTTCGCGTTTTCGCGGATCGGGTTCTGCAACAGAATAAAGAGCAGGGGCTCCACGTTGTGCCCCTCAAGGGTATTTGGTAAATCACGCGCGTCGTTCACGCGGCAAAACGCAATCACGCGCAGTCCCTTGTGCGCATATCCCGTTACCTGTTCCTCGTACCGCGCGTAGTCTTCCTTCAATACAATGTCCGGCGCACCCAGAACAAAGACGCCGTCCCGAAACTCCACGGCGGAATACTTTAAGCGCGAGGTGAAGGGCTGCGCCTCGATTGCAACCCGTCCGGTGTTGGGGGAGAAGAAGTTGCGCATCGCCTTCATCGTGATATTGTCATCCGTTAAGTTGTTGATATAGTCTCCCACCAGAAGAGATAACTCCGCCATGCGGTTGCCCTTGGTTTCCGGCACCGGATCGTAGAGTGCATCCACATATCCGGAATCGTCCGAAGCGACGGGCAGCACCGCCTCCGCAACCAGCATGTCGTTGTCCGTGATGGTTCCCGTCTTATCGACACAGAGCACATCGACACGCGCAAGGGTTTCAATCGACTTCATGTCGTGCAGCATGACCTTTCTTCTCGCAAGCCGCATCGCGCTCATCGCCAGCGTAATGCTGACTAAAAGATACAGTCCCTCCGGAATCATCCCGATCACCGCCGCGACCATGCTCGTGACGGATGCCTGGAAGCCGTTGCCCTCCCGCATGCCCTGCACAAAGAGCGCAATCCCGATCGGGACAATTGCGATGCCCGCAGCGATGACGAAGCGGTTGATGTCCCGCACCATCTCCGACTGCTCGTGCGACTTCATCTGCTTTGCTTTCAAGGTCAGCCTGGAAATATAGGACTGTGCGCCCACCTTCGTTAAGCGCGCGTAACAGACGCCGGACACCACGAAGGAGCCGCTCATAAGCTCATCCCCGGGGGTCTTGTTGATCTCATCGGCCTCGCCCGTAAGGAGCGCTTCGTTGACGGCGCACTCTCCGGCGACCACCACGGCGTCCGCGGGAATCTGTGTTCCCTCGCGCAATACAATCACGTCGTTTAAAACCAGGGCGGTTGTCGCCACCGTTTTCTCCTCGCCGTCGCGGATGCACTGTGCGGTGGGCTGGTTCAAAACGGAAAGCCGGTCTAAGACCTTTTTCGCGCGCAGCTCCTGGACGATTCCAATCGCCATGTTCGCGATGACGACGGGCAAAAAGGTGAGCGAGTTGAACGAACCCGCGACGATGCACAGTAACGTCAGCACCAGAAAGATCAGGTTGAAGTACGTTAAGGTGTTTTCGCGGACGATGTCCTTTGTGGTTTTTTGTGTGTTGTCGACCCGTTCGTTGCGGTGGCCGGCGTTTGCCAGCTCGATGACCTGCTCTCTTGTCAGGCCGCCCACGGGTGGCGTTACCTGTGTATCCATACGTTACTATCTTACCACATTGAAGCGTACCTGCGGGATATGGTACACTTACGAAGAGTTTACAACGACGAAAGGGGCACGCGATGGCGCATGATTCTCACATCATTCCGGTGACGGATTTTGAGGATCTTGTATTTGATGTCTACGCAAGAAGCAATGAGGTAAAGCTGTTCCGGCACGATGAGCCGGCGCAGGGACTGTTTATCGCGGAAAGCGTCCGCGTGATTTTGCGCGCCCTGGATGCGGGTTACGCGCCGGTTTCCCTCTTGTTGGAGGAGAGTGCCGTTACGGGGGAGGGTGCCGCGCTTTTGGAGCGCATTCACAACGTCCCCGTCTATTGTGCGCCGCAGTCTGTCCTTGAGAAAATCACGGGCTACCCCGTCACGCGGGGTGCGCTTTGCGCGATGCGAAGAAGAACACTCCCAAGCGTCACGGACGTGGTGGAGGATGCAAGGCGCATCGTGGTTTTGGACCACATCATGAACCCGACCAATGTGGGTGCCATTTTCCGGAACGCCGCCGCCTTAGGGGTCGACGCGGTCATCCTGTGCAACGGCTGCGCGGATCCCTTGTACCGCCGCGCGGTGCGCGTGAGCATGGGTAACGTCTTCTTGCTTCCGTGGACCGTGTCAGACGCCTCTTATTCCGACGCGGCAAAGGACGCCGCGGATGCCGCATTGACGATTGATTTAAAAGCGATGGGCTTTTCACTCTACGCGCTCGCGCTTTCGGATGACGCCATTGCCTTACATGACATCGCGATTGCGAAGGAACAAAAGACCGCCCTTTTCCTCGGAAGCGAAAACGACGGTCTTTCCAAAACGATTTTAGAATCCTGCGATCATACGGTGATGATCCCGATGGCGCGGGGCGTGGACTCTTTGAATGTCGCCGCCGCCTCCGCGGTTGCCTTCTACGCGTTCTCGCAATAAGCCTTTGCGATGTTCGCCGCTAAGCGCGCGTTGTTAAAGACAAGCTGAATGTTCGAGTCGAGCGAATCGCCGCCCGTTAAGTCCTTGACCCTCGCCAGCAAGAACGGGGTCGTCTCCTTGCCGTGAATGCCCTGCTCTGTTGCTTCCTTCAACGCCTGCTCGATGGCGTTGTTGATGGTATCGCCATCCATCGCGTATTCCTCCGGAATGGGATTCGTCACAAGCATGCCGCCCTTGAAGCCCAGGTCGTGCTGCACCTTTAAGGTCTTCGCGATTTCTTCCGCGGAATCCATGCGGTAATCCACCTCCAGCCCTGAGTGTCTGGAATAAAACGCCGGCAGCTCCTTTGTCCCGTAGCCGATGACCGGCACGCCGCGGGTTTCCAAATACTCCAGCGTGAGCTTTAAATCAAGAATCGCTTTTGCGCCCGCGCACACCACGCAGACATCCGTATTCGCAAGCTCCTCAAGGTCCGCGGAAATGTCGAAGGTCTGCTGCGCGCCGCGATGCACCCCGCCGATTCCGCCGGTCGCAAATACCTTGATGCCCGCCATCGCGGCAATGATCATGGTGGTCGTAACGGTTGTTGCGCCGTCCTCACCGCGTGCGGCAAGCACCGCAAGGTCCCGCCTGGATGCCTTCGCAATCTTCGTCCCCTTCTTACCGAAGTATTCGATCTCCTCTTCCGTCAAACCCGCCTTGCAGCGACCGTTAATCATCGCAATCGTCGCGGGCACCGCGCCCTCTTCACGGATGATCTTCTCCACCGCAAGCGCCGTTTCGACGTTCTGCGGGTAGGGCATGCCGTGCGAGATGATGGTGGACTCCAAAGCGACCACGGGCTTCCCCGCCTTTAACGCCTCCTCCACCTCCGGTTTGACATCCAAAAATAACTTCTGACTCATGTTCCACCTCCGTAAAATCTGATATACTATATTCTATCACATCTGTTTACTTTTGCATCATGACATGAAGGAGGAAGGCAGAAATGAAAATCGCGATTATGGAACCCTTAGGGATTTCCGCTGCGGAGCTTGCGGAACGCAAAAAGGAATTTGAAGCAGCGGGACATCGCTTTGTCGACTTTGCGCGCACAACGGACGTGAATGTCTTAAAGGAAGAGGTCAAAGGCATTGACGCAATGATTTTAGCAAACATGCCCATGCCCGCGGAGGTCATCGAGGCAGCACCTTCCTTGAAATACATCGACATCGCCTTTACCGGCGTCGATCACGTGGGTCTTGCCGCAGCAATGGCCAGGGGCGTCAAGGCATCGAACGCTTCGGGGTATTCGAATGAGGCGGTCGCCGAATTGGCTTTGGGTATGGCGCTCTCACTCGCGCGCAATATCCGGGCTGTCGAAGACAGGTGCCGTGCCGGCGAAACAAAGGACGGACTGGTCGGGTTTGAATTAAAGGGAAAGACCGTGGGCATCGTGGGGCTTGGCAAAATCGGGACAAGAAGCGCGGAGCTGTTCCACGCGATGGGCTGCGGCATCCTGGCGCATTCAAGAAGCGTGCACGATGACGCGCCCTCCTATGTGGTGCAGTGCGATTTAGATACCCTCTTAAAGGATTCCGACATCGTGGTACTGCATTGCCCGTTGAACGATTCGACCAAGGGTCTGATCAACAAAGAAAAGCTCGCGTTAATGAAAAACACCGCCATGCTCATCAATGTGGCAAGAGGGAGCGTCGTGGTCAGTGAGGATCTTGCGAACGCGTTACAGGGCGGCGTGATTGCCTGCGCCGGCATTGATGTGTTTGACGCCGAGCCGCCGCTTGATATCAATGACCCGCTCTTAAATGCGCCCAATACGCTCGTCACCCCGCACGTCGCCTTCGCGACAAAGGAGTCCATGAGCCTGCGCGCGGAGATCGTGTTCGGGAATCTGAGGGGATTCCTGAACGGAGAGGTCCCGAACGAGGTGTAATCGATGACAAAAGGGACGGGTCTGTTTATGATGTGCCAGCTTAAAAGTGCTTGAGATTCAACCTCCCGAACAGATTGTCTTTCAGATTATCGTCCGCATCCTGAATAATGATAATCTCCTGTGCCGGGCCCGGCAAGGCGATGTGGAAATGCTCCTCGCTTACCACCCCCGGCAATTCATTGATGATATCAAGACTTCCCGCCTTTCCTCCCACGGAAAAGGCAGTCAGCTTCCTGTCTGCTTGAAGTTGCGGGGAATACAGATCCACTATGGTTTCTCCCTGTCCCGGACAGGAGGTTTGAAATGCCGCAACCAACGTGCCGCCGGTTTGCGAAGCCACCATGTGCCCGACGTTAATCACCGCCGTTGATGCCCAGTCGAGCTGAACCGTCATGCCGGTTGTTTTCCCTTTTTGAACGGCATTGGCTCCGGAAGAAATGCGGAGCGGTTCTGTTGGATGCCGCGTATCATTTGGCGGTGTCGAAATCCTTCCTCCCATTCGCAAACGACCACTCCTGAAATCCAATGCATTGTTCAGATACTCGCCAACACTCTTACCCTGCGCAGCGGCGGCGTTTACCGTTCCAACCGGGATGCCATTGATAAATCCCGGCTGAGGCAGGGAAGAAGAATCGTCTCCTAAGTAGCCCGAAACGGAAGTCCCGTCTTCTTCCTCCTCTTCTTCCTCTTCCGGAATTGTCGACGGAGGCGGTGAAGAAGCCTTAACGGCAGGCGTTACAAAGGATACCGCAAAAAACGTGAGGATAATAATTGAAAGGGTTCCCAGAATCTTTGAAAGTGTCTGATGTTTCATCTCTCTCGCTCTCCTCCTCTTACTGATAATTCTATCGTAACGGAGAAAACGGTGTTTGTGAACTGTCCCTGAGGGACAGTATTTTTATGACATCCAGACGGCGCTGGTGATGTAGTGTTCGAGCGCTTCTTTCAGTTCCCTGGGGCTTGCATCCGTGGGAATCCCCAGCTTCTGCGCTGCGTGCATCTTATGGTATTTGACAGTTCCCGGTTCAATGCACAATTCGCGTGCAACATCCGTACTCCGTCTTCCCTCAGACAGCATTTGCATCACAAGAAGCTCCTGATCCGTCAGCTTCTTAAAGCCGCGCCTGCCTTTCTCGTCATCATGCGTGCGTCTGATACGATCAAAGAATCCGTTTGATATATTTTTACAACGTTCAGCCCCCTCCGGAGCGTCCTCTTCAACGATGGAAAGCAGGCGTCCGTTAGAAGCTCCTATGAATTCAGCAATGACCAGCCAAAGCGCATCCTTTTTCACAAGCTGTACTGCACGGTGCAGGTGAATATCCGCCTCTTCCGGAAATCCGAGCCCATCCAGGTTCAGCGCACGATATATCTCAAAATATACATCGCCTATGATGACGGAACGCATGCCGTACACCTTTTGCGCCGTGTCGATGATTGAAAGAGACTTCATGTAATCGCCGTGATAGTTCCGGTACTGCACCGCCGCAAGAACGGCTGCATAAATGTTTTCCGGATACACAGCGTCTTCGCAAAACAGGAGCCTGTCGCCCACGCGTCCGACACCGAATTCCCCGTTCTTTATCCATCCCGGAATATCGGACATAATGCCGATGGACATCTCATGCATCACAAGATCAATTGCCGCAGCCTGGGCACAGTGCAGGGAGCTTTCCTTCAATCGCCTCATGTATGCCGTCGCCGCGTCTATTCTGAAGTGCGGAATGCCGTATCGCGCAAGACAGCAAATCAGATAGGCGGCACCTAATTTCTGTACGTGCGCCGGCGATTCTTTTGCCTTACTTTTTCCTGGTATCTTTGTCTCTTGATTTCCAATCTCTTCAAACAGTCTGACAGCCTTTTCCTGTGCATGCTCAATATCGCCGCGATAAAAAGAAAGCCATGCATCATACAATGCTTCCGCGCGGCGCAGCGCCCTGGTATCTTTCGGATACTTCATCGTAGAAATGCGCTTGAACGTCTTATCTGCATATCCCGGAATAATCAGTGTTGAAGACACAGGGTTTTCCCCCAGATAAAAATCTGCGGGAAATCCTGCAAGGAGCACTTTTGCATCTCGTAAGGTTTTGGGCACAAGCTCCGCCAGATGGATCTCAAGCATCGTTCTCTTCCGTCGTATATACCCTGTTTCACGGTTCTAATTCTATCATATCAGAAACGCGGCACTTTTTCCCTTGCTTTGGTGTAACTTTTTGATTGCAATTCCAAAACACCCCTCCGCTTGTGTTCCAATAGCGTTCCGTGCCCGACAACAGGTGCAATTATCTGACGGTAGTGATAAAATATACTTATCTGTATATAACGGGGTACGGAAGAAAATCGGAGGGTTATGCAAATGAGAAGGTTTACGAAGCACATAGCAGTGATTGGCAGTGTGATTGTTTTTGCTGTCGCGCTCGCGGGATGCGGCGGCGGAAATCAGGTCGAACAAACTCCTCCGCAGGCAACGGATGCAACAGAAACCGTGCAGGGCGAAAGCGAGGCGCAGGACATCCGGGCGGACTTAACGCTGTGGACCTATCCCGTGGGCGGATGGGGCGACAAAGAAACGGTGGATGCGCTCATCGCGTCCTTCAATGCGGTGTACCCGAACATCACGATTGCGGTGGAGTACGTGGATTACAAGACCGGCGACGAGGAAGTGAACGCGGCGATTGAGGCAAACAGGGCACCGGATCTGATTCTGGAAGGACCCGAGCGCCTGGTTGCGAACTGGGGCGCAAGGGGACTGATGGTGGATTTGAGCAATCTGTTCGAGACGGAGTCCTCCATCGACATCTACGCGAATGTGGTAAACGCATGCCGCGCACCCGACGGGGCGTACTACGAATATCCCCTGTGTATGACCGCGCACTGCATGGCAATCAACGAGAAGCTGTTTGAGGAAGCCGGTGCGCTGCAGTATCTTGATACGGACACCCATACCTGGACAACGGAAAACTTCTTCAAGGCCGTGCAGGCGCTCTATGACAACGGCACGGAACAAGCCGGCGCCATCTTTTGCGCGGGACAGGGCGGCGATCAGGGAACGCGCGCTTTGATCAACAACCTCTATGGCGGGCATTATACGACCGCGGATCATACCGCCTATACCGTGGACGAAGCGCAAAACATTCAGGCGCTGCAAGCGCTTCTGGCACAGGACGGCATTTACTTTGACGAGACTTTAGTGGGCGGCGACGAGCAGATTGCCTTCCGCGAAGGAAAGCTCGCAATGGCATTTTGCTGGAACGTCAGCGCGCAGAACGATACCGCAGCCGGAAACGAGGCAGGTAAGACAAACGACGGCAGTACAATCATTCCCATGCTTTTTCCGTCAACGGACGGCACCTCGACGCAGCTTTGCGGCGGTATCTGGGGCTTTGGAGTTTTTGATAACGGGGACGCAAACAAAATCGAAGCGGCAAAATGCTTCATCGATTTTATGTGCAACGACCCGGAGCAGGTAAAGGAAAACGTCAGGCAAAGCGGCTACTTCTCCGTGCACGCAAATGTTACGGGCATCTATGCGGGAACAGAATTTGAAGAGACGATGAACACCTTCACGACATACTTCATGCCGGCAATGGGCGACTACTATCAGGTCGCGCCGGGCTGGGCCGAAGCAAGAACCGAGTGGTGGAACATGCTGCAGCGGATTAAACAAAGCGGTGATGTCGAGGCAGAGGTGGCAACCTTCACGAAAAATATCAGCGCCGTCACGGCAAAATAAGCAAGAGGACACCGAATGAAACGTGGCATCCTGATTCTTCTTGTAATCGCAGCAGGTCTGCTGGCGGGAAACCTTTTGATTTACAGAAAGGTTCAGGCAGACAGGAAGGATACCAAAACAACAAAGATTGCCCTCATCATGGTTGGTTCCAAAAACGACCAGAGTATTTGCCAGTCACAGTATGAGGCAATGATGTCGTACGGAGAAGCAAGCGGCACGGAAATTGTCGTGCGTGAAAACGTCCCGCCGGACAGGTTCTTTTCCAACATGGTGGAGTATCTGATTGAGGAAGGCTGCAACATTTTCTTCTTTACGTCGTACCAATATGACCCTTATCTGACAAAGCTTGCCGAAGCGTATCCGGAAATCTGTTTTCTGAACGCGAACGGACTTGAGACCATGACAAATCTTTCTTCCTTCAACGGGCGCATGTATCAGATGCGGTATCTGATGGGTCTCATTGCGGGATTCCAGAGTGCGACCGGCGAAATCGGCTATGTGGTCGCGGAGCCCGTATCGGAAACAATCCGCCAGGTGAACGCCTTTACAATCGGGGTGCGAAAGACGAATCCCGAGGCGCAGGTATATGTGCGCTACACAAACAACTGGAATGACGCGAAAATCGCGGAAGATGTGACGAAGGACCTTCTTCGGGAACACAACATCGATATTCTCACCCTGCATTTAAACACCATCTCGCCATTAGAGATTGCAGACGAACAGGGTGTGTATACCATCGGCAACAATTATGACAATGCGCGTCTGTTTCCGCGCACCTATCTAACGGCATCCATCTTTGACTGGGAGCCGTTTTTTGCGGCGCGTATCTCAGAGTGCGAGCGTCATAAGTTTGTGGGACGGCATTACTGGGAGGGCATCGGAAACGGGCTTGTAACGCTTTCCCCCTTAACCGGCAACGTCCGCTTTAACGCAAGAGAACGCGTTGACGTTGAAATGAAAAAAATCGCGGAGGGCACCTATGATGTGTTCTACGGTCCGCTGAAGGACAATACGGGGCGCCTTCGCGTGGCACAGGATGAGAACCTGACGGATGATTACCTCCTGTATCGGATGAACTGGTATGTGGAAGGTGTCGTTGAAGAACAGTAACCGATGGAACAGAGGAAACTGACGGAAAACAGAATGTTCCGCCTGCTGATTTCACTTGCGGTACTGATTGTGCTGCTTGGCGTGATTGGTGTGGGTCTTTTTGCACGTGTGAATGCGCTTTTAGATGTCTACATGGAAACACAGGGAGAAAAACAGGCGGAGACACTCGCGGAAATTACCGAGCGGCAGTTTGCTTCCGAGCTTACCACCTTACATGTCATCGCAGGCGGTGTGGTGCAGCCCGGTAATGACAACACGGGATCGCTCAGCAACATCCAGAAGGTTGACACATCCGGCGCAATCGGACTGTTAAAGATTGACGGGGAATGCCTCTTCGGCGAACGCCAAAGCGCGGTTGACTTCCCCTGCATCGTGGAGGCGATTCACGGTAACAGCAGCATTTCGTTTTGCCCCGGGAAGGGATTGATGTTTTGCGTGCCGGCGCTGCGCAGCGAAAATGTTCTATATGTGGTCTACCGGCTGTATCCGGAGGATGTGTTGGTCGAACGGTTCGGGATTGTGAGTTACGGCGGCGAGGGAAGGACCAGGATTGTCGATCTGAATGATTCCGTGATTGTGGGAAGCCTGCCGAAGAATTCCGGGGAGATGCTGATTTATGATGAGCCGGAGATTGTGCAGGGATATGAGGAGTTAAACCGCATGCTCTATACGGCGGGGAATGCCGCGGTGTTCAAACCCTCTAAGATTGGTGATGTGATGCTGTACGCGGCGGAAATCGGGGGAACCGGCTTTCACCTGACGGGATATGTGCCCAAGCGTGTCGTCATGCAGGGTGTGCAGTATATTGGCATGATGGTGCTCATGGTCTTTCTGTTCCTTGTGGCGGCGGTGTTCTTCGGCGGCTTTTTGCTGACGGGTTTGGAGCGCCGGATGCGGGAAAGCGACAAGCTTAAGGAGGCCGCGCGTATTGCGGAAAAATCGAATTCCGCGAAGAGCGAATTCTTAGCTAACATGTCGCATGAAATCCGTACGCCCATCAACGCGATTCTCGGAATGAATGAGATGATTCTGCGCGAAAGCAGAGAGGAAAAAACGCTGTCGTACGCGCGCAATGTCGAGAGCGCCGGTAACAACCTGCTTTCCATCGTAAATGACATTCTTGATTTCTCGAAAATCGAATCCGGCAAGATGGAAATCGTGACGGCACCTTACAGGTTTTCGTCCGTGTTGAACGATGTTTCCAACATGATCAATTTCCGCGCACGCGAAAAGAAGCTCGCCTTCAAGGTGGAGGCGCAAAAGACAATGCCGGACAACCTGATGGGCGATGAGGTCCGGATCCGTCAGGTCATAACGAACATCTTAAACAATGCCGTGAAGTATACGAATGAGGGCAGTGTGACGCTGCGCGTGAGGGCAGAGGATGTCACAACGGATCGACTGACGCTGTTTGTCGAGGTGGAGGACACGGGTATCGGCATTCGCAAGGAGGACCGGGAAAAGCTGTTCAAAAAATTTGAGCGCGTGGACTTAAAGCAGAACAATACGATTGAAGGAACCGGCCTGGGGCTGGCAATCACATCCAACCTGCTGACGCTGATGAACGGCACGGTGTCCGTTCAGAGCGAATACGGGAAAGGCTCTGTCTTTACCATACGCATTCCGCAGGGTGTGGGCGGCGAGGATACGCTCGGAGACTTCAGGATGCGGTTTGAACGTTCCACCGACCGTGTGACGGAGCATTCGGAAAACTTCCATGCACCCGATGCGCACATCCTTGTCGTGGACGATACGAGGATGAACCTCGTGGTCATCGAGGGGTTGTTGAAACGGACGCTTGTGCAGGTCGAAACCGCGCCGGGCGGGGAAGAAGCGCTTGCAATGGCAAAGGAGAACGCGTATGATCTGATCCTTTTGGACCAGCGCATGCCGGGAATGGACGGCACGGAGGTTTTGAAACGGATGAAAAGCATGGAAGAAGGGCGCAATGCGTCAACGCCGGTAATCTGCTTAACCGCGGATGCCGTTACAGGCGCAAGGGAGCGTTACCTGCAGGAGGGCTTTACGGATTACCTTTCAAAGCCTGTCGATACGAAGGCGTTAGAGCGGACTTTGATGAAATATCTTCCGCCGGAAAAGATAGATTCACTCACTTGATGCCCACAGATAAAATCCTGCGCAAAAGTCCCGGAGAGAGCCGCTCATTGATCGTTTCCATCGATTCGATTGCGACCGCCGCCGCGGCGGAGCCTGTCTTTGCCTGCGTCACAAAATCCGCGCCGTTAAAATACGCATAAACGATTCCCGCCATGAATGCGTCACCCGCGCCCGTTAGGGAGACGGTTTCTGATTTTAAGGAGGGAACGTATTCCGTTCCCGCATCCGACGCGGCAATCACGCCCTTGGTTCCAAGCGACAAGAACACCTGCTTTACGCCCTGCACCAAAAGGCTTTTCGCCGCCTTCTTTGCCTCTTCCTTTGTCGTGATGGTACGCCCCGTCAACAGCTCCGCCTCCAGGCGGTTGGGCTTGATTGTATGAATCCCTGACAAGACCTCCTTCAGCTTGCCTGCCTTGGTTACGGAAACCGGATCGACAAACACCGGCGCCTTTGACGTCTCCACCAGATAGCGGATTGACGCTTCCGGTAAGTTGGTGTCAAGTACAAGCGCTGCGGCATGATCGATTAACCCCATGTGCTTTTCGAAGAACGATGGCGTTAAGTAGTCGCAGACCTCCATGTCGGCAATCGCGCATGCCATGTCGCCGTTCTCATCCGCCACATACAGGTAGGTGGAGGTGGACACATCCTGCACACGCGCGGAGTGCAGGTCGATGGAAAGGTTGCGGCACGAGGTGATGATGCGGTCCGCATGCATGTCCGTACCCAGCGCCGTGAACAGCTTCACCGGCACGCCCAAAAGCGAGAGATTGTGCGCGATGTTACGTCCCACACCGCCAAGAGAAATCTTGACGGTGCCGGGGTTGGAATCATTCGGAATCACCTTCGCAAAGGATTTTCCGCCGATATCGATGTTTGCGCCGCCCGCAACGGCGATGTAGGGCTCGTTCGCCATGTCCTTACGTTTCCTTTACGAGTTCTCGTTTAAGTATACCTGCACCCGGCTCTGGATGATGCCCGCGACCTCTTCCTTGCTCTTCTGCCCTTTAAAGAAGGGCGCCGCGTCCTCCTGAATGATTTCGGAGATCTGCTGGTTGAAGGAGGCTGTCACGTTCAGGGTCTTTAAGAACGCAATCACCTCTTCCGTCTCCTCCTTTGTCAACGGGGTCTTCTTAATGCTGGTATCACCGATGCCCCAGTAGCTCTCCTGTTCCTCCATCTTTTTGGTGACAGGATTGTACCACATCTCCGGCTCGGTTGCCTTTTGCGCCTTCTTCTCAAGCGCGCTTAACCGCACCGGGAAGGACCAGTTGATGCCTTCCTGATACTCGTCCGAATACAAACGCCGCATGAATTCCCAGCAGGCGTCCTTCTTCGTGCCGGACGCGCTCATCGCGATGGGCGAATCCGGCATGAAGCTCGAACCGTTTTCTCCCGTCGCCGTCGGGAACCCGATAAACGCGACATCCTCACCGAAGGAAATGTACTTTGCCCTCCAATAGGAATCAAAATCCCCCAGGGATGTTAATTCAAAGAGCGCGCGTCCCTCACGCCATGCGGTGTCGTCGTACTCGTAGGACGTCTCGTTGCTGTTCTGCGCGGGGAACTTTTGCGCAAGCTCCAAAAGCCGCATGAATTCCGGTGAATTGAAATTGCATTTGTGTTCGCTGTAATCGATGAAGCTGCCGCTGTTGAACAGCACGAAGTACTGCAAAAGCGTCGCGGCATCCATCGAATAGCCAAAGGTCTTCTCGTACGGAATCCCGCTTTCATCAATCACCTTTTCAAACGCCTCGATGGTCCAGGTGTCATGTCCCTGCACAGCCTTCGCTTTTGCCGAAATCGTGATTGCCGCAAAGCCCGGCGTTAAGAGATAGGTCGTTCCCTGATGCTTCATGGCATCTAACACGTTGTCCATGAATTCCGCATCCTTCAATTCCGCGTCGTTTTCCAGATAGGAATCCAGAGGTTCAAACACGCGCTTCGCGTAGTAGCTCTCCATGGGCATCGATGTATCAAGAATGACCATGTCCGGCATGTTGCCGGTGACAATGTCGGAATTAAACGCCTCCAGCGCTGCGTTATAATCGTTCGCGGACATCGTGTTCATGTAATTGATAATGCGAATCCGGTACGTGTCACTTTCCTTGTTGAACTTCACCACCTCGCTTGCGATGTGCGAGTCGCTGTAAAGGCAGCCCAGGGTAAGGACCTCCTTTTCCTTGATCTCGCCTGCGGGCACCTTCGTCATTAAGGTCAGTTCACTTTGTGAACCGTCGCTGTAGGAAACACTGCTGCCGAAGGCGCCGTAATATGATTCGTTGTTCGGGTCCACATTCGCTAAGATCCTGCCGTCGTCCAGCACCACATAGTTGTACAATCCCGTACTCACCATGTCGGAGTCGACAAAGTTCAACAGCTCTGTGCCGCTCTCATCTCCCAAGTTCATGCCGAAGACACCGCCGGAATCACTCCAGCAGACATCATAGTCTCCTCCCGCTGTCATGGAGTCGGGATTGATATAGCCTGACATCTCATAAGACGTTCCAATCTTGTGCGCCGCGAGATCGATTTCCTGCAGAAGCAGTCCTTCGCTTCCGTATCCGTGCAGAATCACGCGGTTATCCTTTAGCTTCGTCAGGTAGAGCCAGCCGCCGTTTCCGCCCTGCGCGACAATCGCGACAAAGCTTCCGTCCTGCGCGTTGATCTGTCCGATGTTGCCTTCGCTGGAAATCAGTACGGCATCCGCAGTTGCCACAATGCTGTTGACATAGAAGTACTCGCTTGCTGTGAGCTTCTCGTCCAGCGCCACCGCATAGACAAGCGCGCCCTGCGCGTCATACTTTAACAAATAGTTTTCCGTTTCCTTTTCTGTCGCGGGAAGTGTGGCTTCTTCCAGGTTCACCACCTCGCCCGCAAACGGTTTGGCGGCGACGGGCGCGTATTCTTCCTCCATAACTTCTTCTGCGTCCGATGAAGCGGTCTCTTCCCCCATCGCTTCGTCGACCATCTCCTCCGGGAACATCTCCGCCACTTCCGCAGGGACATCACCCTCTTCGCCCGTGTACTCCATAACGGTGTAGGAACGGACAACCGCGTAGATGTGTCCCTCCTCATCCATGCATGCCGCGCTTATGTCCGCGGATTTGTACAGCGGGAAGACATGCTTCACGGGATCCGTGACGGATTCGCCTTCCATCGCAAAGGAAACGATAAAGTTCTGCCAGTCGCCGTTTTCGTCCGGGCCGTTGCCGAAGCCGTAGATGCGGCCCCCTTCGCTTTGAAAGCGGTTGATGTGCTCAAGGTGAAGCCCTGTTGCGTCAAGCGTCTTCGAGCTGTAGACATGCATCTCGCCCGCCTGCTTGACCGTTCCGACCGTTGGTGAAGCTTCCTGCGTGCTCTTGCCCCCGCACGCGCTCAATGACGCCGCCATGATGCCGGCAAGGATGAGTGCCGTAACACGTCGTGATTGCTGCTGAACGTTTGTCCAAATCATGGATTCCATCTCCCTTTTCAATCTCAAATACCGGTGTTTTTAACTGTACTACTTGGTATAATACACTTGACAGGGGGCGGTTGTCAATAGAGGCGCGAAAAGTGCTATAATGGTACCATGTCTGAAAACAGAATGCCCGTCATCGTACGGTTTATCATTACAGCGTTCATTCTCATCGCGGCGATTTATGTGTTCGCCACGATGTTGATCATCCCCGGCTTAAAAAAGAAGGCGGCTTCTTATGCCACGCAAAAAGCGGTCGAGGTGATTGTCAGGGAATCTGGCGCGAGAGTGGAGCAGGAGCAGATCAAGGAAATCTACGAGACGCTTCCGGAAGAGGACCGGCAGACCGTGGAATCGATTGTGGAGGAGCACATCAACGCACAGACCGCGGCCGAGGTCACAACCTACTTACAGAACAGGGACAAAGAGGGTTTGAAGCAGTACGCGGAAGAAACCCTTTCGGAGGAGGAGCTGCAGGAATTAAAGCAGCTCTATGACAAGTATAAGGATCAGATTGATGCGGAGGCATTTCAATGAGTGAACAAAACGGGGAACCGTTAAACGAACAGGAAAAGCAACAGATTCTGATGGACAGAATCGGAAGAATCATTCGTACGGTTGCGGTTCTCATTGTTCTTGCGGGAATCGTTTATTACTTTATCACCCCGCAGGGTTAAGAAAGCTTCTTTCCCTGCGCGTGCGCGGCGACGACAAGCTGCAAAGAGCGCGGCGCCAAATGACAAAGCATCGCACCCAGCCGGCTTGTGAAGCCCGGCACAATGATGAGCTTTCCGCGATTCATCTGTTTCAAACACACTTCGACACACCGCGCGGCGGAAATGCTCTTTAAGGAGAATGAGACACCCGCGACATCATCAAAGTTTGTGGCAACCGGTCCCGGGCAGAGCGCGGAAACATGCACGTCAGAGCCTTCCATTTTCAATTCCTGTGCAATCGAGCTTGTGAGCGAAACCACATAAGATTTTGTGGCATAGTACGTTGCCATCAACGGGCCGCCGTTCATGAGCCCCGCAATCGACGCGACGTTTAAGAGGTAGCCGCGGTTCTTCGCAACAAAATCCGCAAGGATTTCCTTTGCCAAAAGGTGCAGCGCACGGACATTGACATTAATCATCTGCAAATCCTTGTCCTGTGCGGTTTCATGAAAGTAGCCGATATCGCCAAAGCCGGCATTGTTGATGAACAGATACAGATCGCGTTTTTTCAGGATGCGGATTAAGCGCAAGCACTCATCCTCCTGCGCAAGGTCACAGGGAATGACCTCGCAGGAAACGGCGTATTTCTTCCGCAGCTTCTTTGCAAGCGCATCCAGCTTGTCCGCGCTGCGCGCGACTAAAATCAGATTGTAGTGTTTTGCCGCAAGCTGCTTTGCGAATTCCTCGCCGATGCCGGAGCTTGCGCCGGTGATACAGGCTGTACGCATTTTGTTTCCCTCCGATAAGATTCAGTGTACACTGAATCACGCAAAAAGAAAAGTGTGCGGTTGTCGTTGGATGGTGCTATACTAAGAACTATGGACAAAGGCTTAACCGACTTAACCGCGCTCGAACGATATGCGGAGCTGACCACATGGATCAGGGAGCTTTCCGCACCCGAAATCACGGCGGACATCGGCGCGGAGAATTACAGAAAGCAGCTCTTAAGAAACTTCACGCGCATCGGAGAGATTGCCCGCATTAACGACGGGATCTTAGCGCAAAATGTTTATCCGGTGCTGGAGCAGGAGGGACTTTTGTCCGAGGATGACGCAAGGAACCTGCGGATCTTCAATGATGCCCTCTTAGACGGAAGAAATCTGAAGAACCTCGATACGCCCGTCATGTATTTGTGCGCGGACCGCCTGATAAAGCATGCGGAGCTTAAGGGTGATTTGGCAGAGCTGATTTCGGTCTGCCTGGATGTCATCATGGCTTCTTACACCATGCTGTTTATGACCATCCGTCTGTATCCGTGCTCCGATATCTGTTTTCAGTACCGCACACAGGGGCTTGCGGCGGCAAACCGCGTGCTTTCATTTCTTCCAAAGGAAGCTTTCCAAACGCTCCCGGATGACAACACAAAAGAAAAGGTCCTGATTGTTTCCAGATACATCTTTTCCATGTTCTCCAGACAGGATATGTTCGGGGATGACGCTATCAACCAAAGCGACTTCGATGTCCTCTACCGTTCCCTGCTTCTGGCGGATGATCCGTTTTACACAACAAATGCCCCGCAGTACGACTGGAGGAATCATCGCTTCCGCGCGATGCAGTATATCTGCGACTTAACGGAGCGCAACAACGAGCGCGGGTTTTCCAAAGCGCTTTTGCGGAAAATCCGGCAGGTTGCACTTGACATGGAAGCGCTGTGGAAGTCAGATGAAACCTTCTTTGGCAGGCTTGCCCCGCGCGAGGTGATGGAACTTTTGCTGGCACGCACCGGATATCTCGCAGGCGAGACAGATGTGAAGACCTACCGTAACACTTTGCTGAATCTGATGCGCCGGCGCAACGACAGGGATTTTTCCTATCAGTCGATTTTAATCAACGTTTCCGTTCCCATCGAGTACATGCGCACCTTCCGTGATGTCGCGCCCACGCAGGAGGACAAAATCCATATCGGCGGGTTCTATCACAACCTGATCGGTTACATTCATCACATGCCCAAACGTGACAGCATCACGTTCCTTTTGACGGATCTTTCGGAAATATTAAAGAGCTTTATCGCAATCGAGGGCGGTGTCACCTTCGAGGAGCTGTGTCTTTCCCTGCTGGCGGCTTTGCATCCGCCCACCTATGTTCACAGCAACACCGTCGCGGATTTGTCCGTCTGTCTTGCCGGACACCTGTATCAAAAAAGACCGGAGTTGTTTGCCGCGTCCGTTCCGGAAGACCGGGCAAAAGAAACACCGCCCGACGAAACCGCGGTGACGGATTATGTAAGACACGCCGCACTGCTGCACGATGTCGGAAAGCTCTTCATCGTGGAGACGATTATCACTTACGGAAGGCCGCTCTTTGATCTTGAGTTCGACTGGGTGAGAATCCATCCGGAAATCGGGGCCTATCTGTTGTCCCTGTACCCACAGACGGCACGGTATGCGGAGATTGCAAAATACCACCACAAGTGGTTTAATGATGCCGCCGGATATCCGCCGGAGGCAGCCTTTACTTCCTCCAACTACCAAACCGCAATCTGCATCGTATCGATGGCGGACTGCCTGGACGCTGCCACGGATGTGGTCGGTCGCAGCTATAAAGAGGGAAAAACCTTTGCGGAATTCCTGCAGGAGGCGCGCGAAGAAAAGGGAAAGCGGTTCGCGCCGTATCTGGTGGAGCTTTTGGAGGACGAGGCGGTGCAAAAGGACATCGAAAGCATCCTTTTGGCCGGCCGGGACGAGAATTACCGCAACGCCTACCGCATTATGAAGGGTGTCTGAACACGACGGGAATCAGGATTTTACAGCAAAAAGGCAAGAGAGTTTTCCTTGACACCGCCACCCTGTTTTGATAGAATAATTGTTGCGTTTATTGGGAGTGGTATCGAAGTGGTCATAACGAGGCGGTCTTGAAAACCGTTTGTCCGAAAGGGCGCGCGGGTTCGAATCCCGCCCACTCCGCTCATGATACCCACTACACTATGAGGAGAAGTACCCAAGCTGGCCGAAGGGGCTCCCCTGGAAAGGGAGTAGGTCGTTAATAGCGGCGCGAGGGTTCAAATCCCTCCTTCTCCGTAGGATCTTCATATTGTGTCTTTATGATTTGGACCCTTAGCTCAGTTGGTTAGAGCGGCCGGCTCATAACCGGTTGGTCCCGGGTTCGAGTCCCTGAGGGTCCACGCATACTTCAAGCCATGCGCCCGGATGAGGCAACCATCCGTGCAAGTTTACTTGCAAAAGGATGGTTGAAGGAAGACGGGCATACGGCGATAGCCGTGATGAGGAAACACGCAGTGTTTCCGAATCCCGCGCATGGCTTTTGAAGGTTCGAAATACCTGCGCCGGCGTGGCGGAACTGGCAGACGCACAGGACTTAAAATCCTGCGGGAGTTAAATCCCGTACCGGTTCGACCCCGGTCGCCGGCAGAAAGCACCTGAATTCGTTCAGGTGCTTTTTTTACAAAAAAGCTGGAAAAACACTATATTTTGTGGTAAAATTTTAATCAGATACCAGATAAGAGCACTCAATCGCGGAGTGCGAATCATCGAAGGAGGATAAGAACGTATGAACAAAATGGAACTCATCGAAGCAATGGCGAAGGCGAATAAGCTCTCCAAGAGAGACAACGAAAAAGCGCTCGGCGCTTTCATCGACATTGTGGGTAAGGAACTGAAGAAGGGCGGCAAGGTTCAGCTTGTGGGCTTTGGCACCTTCGAAGTGGGCAAGCGCGCTGCCAGAACCGGCCGCAATCCGCAGACCGGCGAGACCATCAAGATCAAGGCTGCGAAGGCTCCCAAGTTCAAGGCAGGCAAGGCGTTAAAGGATTTGGTCAACAAAAAGTAAGAGATAATCATAGTCCTTGTGGAAAGACGGTCGCTGATTCCTGCGACCGTCTTTTCGTTACATTTTATATACACTGTTTCGTTCCGCTTTGTTACTTGTTACGGTCTTTGTTTTTCCTCCTGACCGATTCCCGCCGTATTTGCGTCCACAAGCGTCACTTCATATTCCAACTGCTCCAGCTCTTCCGCGACTTCCCGCATCACGGTAATCGTTACACTCTCGCCGGCGCGGAAGTAGGTCAGCTCCTTTTGCAGCTCCTCCATCGAGGAGATCCGTCTTCCGTCCACCTTCGTAATCACGTCGTCCGCGATGATGCCAGCCCTGTCCGCGGCACCGCCTTCCTTCACGCTCCGGACGTAGACACCGCGCGGCAGGTCGTAGGTTGCCGCCATATCCGCCGTAATCCCGAAGCCGGAAATCCCTAAGTAGCCGCGTTCCTCTTCGGCGACCGCCACCCTTGTTTCATAATTCATGAGCTCGCCGATGATGGGTTCCGCCTTCGAAATGGGGATTGCATAGCCCATCCCTTCGACGCGCACATCCGCAAGCTTCGCGACCGTAATCCCGATGAGCTCACCCCTGCTGTTTAAGAGCGCGCCGCCGGAGTTACCCGGGTTGATGGCCGCGTCCGTCTGGATGTAGGGACCGGAGCTCATCTCGAACTCGTCCTCGATCATCTGCGCCGGTGCGGAGATGACGCCCGTCGTGACGGACTGACCGTAGCCCAAGGCATTGCCGATTACAATCGCCGGCTCGCCCGCCTGCAGCGTGTCGGAATTTCCAAGCGTCGCAATCGCGATGGAATTGTAGGTTTCCTCATCGATGTCGTCAAGCTTCACCGCGATGACCGCAAGATCGATGTCGGAATCCGAGCCCTTCTCATACGCCTTCACTTCCGCATCGTTGACAAAGTGCACGGACAAAGAATTCGCGTTCTCAATCACGTGATAGTTCGTCGCAATCAAAAGCTCCGTGTCGCTCTCCGCGATGATGATGCCGCTTGCCGTGCTCATCACGTCCTCCGAGTACGACTGGCCCCAGAAGCTGTAGGTCTCCGTGTAGTTGTTGTCGACCGCGACAATCGCCGGAATCACCGCCTCATAGACCTGCGTGACGTCCGTCACGATAATCTGGGTCTCGCCGCTGGTGTGAAGCTGCACGTTCCTTGCGGTCTTTCCTTTTCCGGCATTCTCGTTGCTGACCTCCGGTTCGTCTTCGGCCTTGCGCCCCTCCAAAATCTCTTCCGGGGTCATTTCCGCGCGTTTTGCCTCTTCCTCCGCATCGCGCTGGCTCTCAAACGAGCTCGCGAGCTGCGTTCCCATCAGGCTTCTGACGCCATAGTACGCGCCGCCGATCAGTCCCGCGACAAGCGTCACGATCAAAAGCGCGATGAGAAGGTTGCGCACGACGTGGCGTTTTTTCTTTGCGGGCGGGGCCGAATACGTCTGCGAATAGCCCTGTGCGTTCTGCGGATTTGTGCCGTACTGATAATAGCCGTAGGTCTGCTGCGGCTGGGGCTGGGGCTGTTGTGTCTGTTGCTGTGGCTGCTGTTGCTGCGCCTGCTGCGGCTGCTGTGTGTACTGTGTGTTCTGTGTTCCGTTTTCTTCGTACATTGTTTGTTCCCTCATTGCTTTGTTGCTTTTTTCCGGCAGGGTGCCGGCATCTGTTACCATCCCCAGTATAGGGTCAATTTGTGACCAAACTGTGATAATTTGTTATCAAATTTGTGTTTGACAGACCGGCGTCATTCATGTAGTATGTATGTATAAGTAATGTAGTTTTCAATACTACGTCGTGTGGCGCGGACATTTCGTGCCCCGGCGATAAAACAGGGAGGAACGCATGACCATCACCATCAGAGAACCCGGAAGCGCACTGACCCACCTTGCCGCCATGGTCGCGGCCATGATTGCGGCCATTCCGCTTTTAATCAAGGCGAGCGCGGCTTCCGTTACGGCCCTGCTTGCCATGAGCGTATTCATTGTGAGCATGATTTTACTCTATGGCGCCAGCACCACCTACCACACTCTCAACGTCAGGGAAGAAACGCTGCGCATCTTCAAGAAGCTTGACCATGCCATGATTTTTGTGCTCATCGCCGGTTCCTATACGCCGGTGTGCCTTTTGATCCTGCCCATTGAAAAAGGATACGCGCTTTTGGGGTTGATCTGGACAATCGCCGTCGTCGGTATCCTCATCAAGATGTTCTTTATCTATTGCCCGAAGTGGTTTTCGTCCGTGCTCTATATCGCGATGGGCTGGGTCTGTGTCACGGTACTCTCCGATCTTGTGCGTACGCTTTCTACGGTGTCGTTTGCCTGGCTCTTAACGGGCGGCATCATCTATACGATCGGTGGTATCATCTACGCGTTGAAGCTGCCGTTGTTTAACGCGCGGCATAAGCACTTCGGCTCGCACGAAATCTTCCATTGCTTTGTGATGGGGGGCAGCG
>JAFSRL010000071.1 GCA_017446125.1 Lachnospiraceae bacterium | reverse complement strand
TGTATTCCGATGATTTTGAACATACGGAGTTTCTGCAGGATCTTGTGAAGCAGTACAACAGTATGAGACGGTGACAAAAGGGACAGGTCCAAATGTCACCTGAAACCCAAGGTGACATTTGGACCTGTCCCTTTTGTCACCTGATGTATCATGGAAAAAGTGCCCAAAGTCTGCTACAATAACGTGGCAGACTTTTTTATGAAGTGAAAGGACGAAACCATGGACAAGATTAAAATGACCACCCCCCTCGTCGAGATGGACGGGGACGAGATGACACGGATTTTATGGCAGATGATCAAGGACGAACTGATTACACCGTATGTGGATTTGAAGACGGAGTACTATGACTTAGGGCTAAAGCACCGCGATGAAACGGCGGATCAGGTGACGGTCGACTCCGCGGAGGCGACGAAGAAGTACGGCGTCGCCGTGAAGTGCGCGACAATCACGCCCAACGCGCAGCGCGTTGAGGACTATAACTTAAAGGAAATGTGGAAGTCGCCGAACGGCACAATCCGTGCGATTTTAGACGGCACGGTCTTCCGCACGCCCATCTTTGTGAACGGCATTTCTCCGAACGTGAAAACCTGGACCAAGCCGATCACAATCGCGCGTCACGCGTACGGTGATGTCTATAAGAATACGGAGATCCGCGTGCCATCTGCCGGAAAGGCGGAGCTTGTCTTTACGGACGAGAACGGACAGGAGGTAAGAAGCCTCATCCACGAGTTCAAGGGGCCCGGCGTCATTCAGGGGATGCACAATACGGACGCATCCATCACCTCGTTTGCAAAAGCTTGCTTCGAATATGCCCTGAGTGTGAAACAGGAGCTTTGGTTTGCGACCAAGGATACCATCTCTAAGACCTACGACCACCGCTACAAGGACATCTTCCAGGAGCTGTATGACGCGGAGTACAAGGAGAAGTTTGAGAAGTCGGGCATCACGTATTTCTACACGCTGATCGATGATGTGGTGGCGCGTGTGGTGCGCATGGACGGCGGCATCGTCTGGGCATGCAAAAACTACGACGGCGACGTGATGAGCGACATGGTTTCGAGTGCCTGCGGTTCGCTTGCGATGATGACCTCGGTCCTCGTCTCGCCGGACGGCGTCTTTGAGTACGAGGCGGCGCACGGCACG
Organism: Lachnospiraceae bacterium; assembly: GCA_017446125.1. Classification (GTDB taxonomy): domain Bacteria; phylum Bacillota; class Clostridia; order Lachnospirales; family Lachnospiraceae; genus Butyrivibrio. The sequence goes on along the minus strand of JAFSRL010000071.1, from coordinate 2,461 downwards.
GTGACGAGACATTATTACAAGCACTTAAAGGGTGAGGAGACGAGCACGAATTCCGTCGCGACCATCTATGCCTGGACGGGTGCTTTACGAAAGCGCGGCGAGCTGGACGGGAATCAAGAGCTGCAGGACTTTGCGGATAAGATGGAAGCAGCGGTTGTCAAGACGATCGAGTCCGGCAAGATGACCAAGGACCTTGCACTCATGACGACGCTTGAAAACGTAACTGCCTTAAATTCAGAAGACTTCCTGAAGGCAATCAAGGCGACCTTCGACGCAATGTAAGATGCCTGTATTAAACTGTTCCGGCATCGCAAAAGCATACGACGGAAAGTCTGTCTTAAAGGAAGTCTCACTCCTCATCGAGGCGCGGGAAAAGGTCGCCCTCATCGGCATCAACGGTGCGGGCAAGACCACCTTCTTTAAGATTATCACCGGCGAAGAAACATCGGACAACGGAAATGTCACGTTCAGTAAGGACGTGACATTTGGTTATCTTGCGCAGAACCAGAACGTCACCGGCGAAAACACCATCTATGAGGAATTAAAGGAAGCAAAGCGTGACGTCATCCGCATGGAAGAGGAAATCCGCGACGCGGAGGCGCAGATGGCGCTTCTAAATGGCAAGGAGCTGGATGATTTGATGGTGCGCTACGAGCGGATGCGGGATGCCTTCCAGCGTGCGGAGGGTTTTCAGTGGCAGTCGGAGGTGACGGGCGTCGCCTTCGGCCTTGGCTTTACGGAAGACGAGCTTTCCAAAAAGATTTCCGTATTATCCGGCGGGCAGAAGACACGCGTGGCGCTCGGCAAGCTCTTACTGACAAAGCCGGACATCATCTTTCTTGATGAGCCCACGAATCACCTGGACTTAAACAGCATCAAGTGGTTGGAGACCTACCTCATGAACTACAAGGGTGCCGTTGTCGTGATTTCGCATGACCGGTACTTCCTCGACCGGATTGCGGAGAAGGTGGTCGAGATTGAAAACGGCGTTTCCAGAACCTATAAGGGTAACTACACGGACTATGCTCAGAAAAAGGCGGCGTTGAGAAAAGCGGAGCTGCGTGCTTATTTAAACCAGCAGCAAAAGATCAAGCATGAGCAGGAGGTCATCGACAAGCTGAAAAGCTTTAACCGCGAAAAGAGCATTAAGCGCGCGGAGTCGAGGGAAAAGCAGCTTGCAAAAATCGATGTCCTGGACAAGCCCGCGGAGTTAAACGATGAGATGAACCTGACGCTTTCTCCCGGCATCGAGAGCGGTAAGGATGTGCTCTTTGTGGAGGGGCTGTCGAAGCGCTTCGGAGATGAGGTACTGTTTGAAGGCGCATCTTTTGCCCTGCGCAGGGGTGAGCATGTTGCCGTAATCGGTGACAACGGCACGGGGAAGTCGACGCTGTTGCGGATCCTTACGGGGAAGCTTAAAGCGGATGAGGGCGAAGTGCGCTTAGGGGTGAAGGTCGAGAGTGGATACTACGATCAGGAGATGCAGGTATTGCATGAGGACAAGACGCTCTTTGACGAGATCTCCGATGACTATCCCTCACTTGATAACACGACGATCCGGACGACGCTCGCGGCCTTCCTCTTTACGGGGGACGATGTCTTTAAGCGGGTGGCGGATCTTTCCGGCGGCGAGAAGGGGCGGATGTCGCTTGCGAAGCTTATGCTGTCGAAGGCAAACTTTTTGCTTCTGGACGAGCCCACAAACCACCTCGACATGACGAGCCGCGAGGTGCTGGAGAGTGCGTTGAACGCCTACACCGGGACGGTGCTCTATGTTTCGCATGACCGGTATTTTATCAACCGTACCGCGCAGAGGATTCTGGAGCTGCGGGACGGCTGGTTTACGGATTATCCGGGGAACTATGACTACTATGAAGAAAAGAGTGAAAAAAAGATGATCATCACGGAAACCGCGCCGCCGAAGGCGGCGGCGGTTTCCGCTGTTCCAAATGATTACAAACAGCAAAAACAGCTCGCTGCGGCGAAGCGCAAGCGTGAGAACAACTTAAAAAAATGCGAGGAGGAGATTGCACGCTTGGAAGAGGACAAGCGCGCAATCGAGGAGGAGCTCTCAGACCCCGCAATCGCGACCAACCTCGCGGAGGTGCGGAAGCGCTCGGACGCGCTGGAACAGATCGAGGAGAAGCTGGAGGAGCTGTATGACATGTGGGAGAAACTTGAAAATTAATCTATTTTTTTGTATTCTAAAGAGTGACATTTATTTGACAACATAAGAGAAGGCAGTTTCAAAAAACAGACAACAAAGGGGTAGGCTTACATGGCAGGAAACAAGGAGATTTCACAGGCGGTCATCGCGAGATTGCCGCGGTATTACAGGTTTTTGGATACGCTGGAAGCGATGGGGACGGAGCGGATTTCGTCGCAGGAGCTTTCGAAGCTCATGCATGTGACGGCATCGCAGATCCGGCAGGACTTAAACCACTTTGGCGGGTTCGGACAG
>JAFSRL010000007.1 GCA_017446125.1 Lachnospiraceae bacterium | reverse complement strand
GACTCGTTTTTCCGAAAAATGAGTCAGTGTACCCGTCCCCTCTGACTCACCTCTCACAGCATGCAACACCGCACGCACCAGCACCCACACCGCGTATGCGTTGACGAGCGACTGCACGATTACCGCGGGAAAAAGGTAGGCCGGCAGGCCGTTCCTGCCTGCTTCCTCCCCGAAGATCATTCTGAAAAATGCCAGAAATAACGGATACACCGGCTCGCGCGAAATCGCCATGCCGGTGTAGCTTGCGGAGTCCTTCGCCCAGACGGGCCCGTCAAAAAGGGCAAAGCCAACATAGAAGAGGACGAGGATGACGGCGGCGTATTTTAAAAATGTACTTTTAAATTTATTTTGTGACATATAAAAGGTTTGGCGCCCAGCGCGTAATCCGCTGCCGCCCTGTTTTATCAATTTCCAAAATCCCCACCTGATAGGTTCCCTCCGGCAGGGCGTTTACGCCAAGGCGCACCTTGAATCCGGTCAGGAGGACATTCGTCTGTCCCTCTAAGTTCTCCTCGACATCGCGGCGGTAGTACTCAAACACCGGCGCGGACCACACCTTGTGTCCTTTGGGTCTGGGCGCAACGGAAGGCCCTTCCGCCCGGCGGAAAATCGCATGCCGCTCATACATCGCGTTATCCGCACCAATCACAAAGCTGTAGCCCTTCACATAATATCCGAGGTCGTTGTAGCGCCCCTCTTCTTCCTCTAAGTCATACCACTCGTCGATGGGACCCGAATACTCGACACCCACCTGCACGCACTTATCCTCCCACGCCGGCGGCAAGCCCTTCTCGTGCAGCGTCACCTTTGCCTCCGCCAGCTCCTCCGGCGGCCAGTGATCCTCATTGCGCATCACCTGCGGCACATGCTCGTCCTCGACGAGGTGCGCGCTGTAGAACGGATCGTAATGGAACAGCGCCCTGTGCGCACGCATGAGCACACGGTACTCTCTCGCAAGCCGCTCCATCTTCTCCAAATCCTCCGTGTCGATTCCGCGCGAAAACGACTCGTAGTGGAATAAGAAGAAATGATTGCAGCAGACATTGTAGTAGCCCTTCTCGAGCAGCTTATAGCACAGGTCCACATCGTTGAAGGCAACCGCGAGTGACTCGGAGAACCCTTCGACCTCCGCAAACTTTTCTCTTGCGACCATTAAGCACGCGCCGGTCACGGCGATCATGTCGTGGATGCCGCGGTTGTAGCCAAAGTAATGCACCTCCTTGTCGTGCATCTTCAAAAGCTTGTGCACGGGTCCCCGCCGCACATTCGCGATGCCGGCATGCTGAATCAAATCCGACTTCGGATACAAGAGCTTCGCGCCCACCGCGCCGTTACGCGGTTTCATCGCCTGCAGCACCATGTCACCCAGCCATCCGTCGACCATCGCCTCGATGTCATCGTTCAAAAACAACAGATACGTTCCGCGCGACGCCTTGGCACCTAAGTTACACATCGCGGAAAAATTGAACTCCATGAACCGGTAGAGATAACGGATGTCAACAATTCCTTCATACCCGATCAACTGGTGCGCAAAATTCTGAATCCCAACACGTGCCTGCGCCTGTGACCCGTTGTCGACAATAATAATCTCGTAGCGGATCGTGTGCGCCTTCGTATTGCAGTGCCGCGCCAAAGACACCAGACATTGCTTCAGAATATCGACATTGTCCTTACTGGGAATGATGATTGACACCAAGGGATCGCCCTCCGGCACCGGATCGTCGCGCTTGAACTTTCTGCGCCTTGTGTAATAGCGGTCGCGCACGGAATCGCGGTGGAACAAAATCTCATCGATGTGCCCGACCGGAAAATTCAACCCCTCGCGTTTCTCAAAACCGCCCACGGCCTCCGCAAGCAAATAGAACAGCGCATCCCCCGCCGCCAATGACGTCGAGTCCTGAATCTTCTCATCGGATTCCAGAAACGCCAGCGCATGAAACGCAATCGTGTTTTCGTCCGTCACGTCATCCTCGTCCGTCTCGTCACGCAGCTCCTGCAGCGTCGGAAGATCGCGCAACAGCTTCCCCCGCACCGCAAAAACGCTTCCGATATAACAGCTGTACAGATACGTATTCGGCGACCAGTCCGGCTTAAAGAAGGGATCGTCATACGTGTCCTTCCCCACCAGCTTGTCCTCGTCACCGTACACCAGCATGGTCTCGGGATGCAAATAGAAATAGCAGGCAACATACTGCTTTGCCTGCCTGGACAAGCGCCCGTGGTCCGACACGAACAGAATGATATCGTCCCGCTCCACGCGCGAAAAAAACCCTTCCTTCATCAGGTCGCGAATCTCGGAATACATGCGCACGTGAATCTGCGCGCCCTCCGCGACCTCCTTGACATTCGGCAGCTCCTTGTGGTCCGCCTTCTCGCGCGCGTGCTCCCAATCGGAGTAAGAAACCATGCGCGTCTTCAACATCCGGTGATACTGTTTTAATTGCTTCCTCTCCAGAAAGCCTTTGACGGTCTCCTTGATCATCCTCGCGTCACCGGATCAGCTTCTTGAAAAATTTCGTGATGGCGGAGTCATCCTCCTCGATGTCTTCGTCGTATTCAAACGCGGACTCGTCGAAGATGTCGTCGTCATCGTCCTCTTCGATCACCTGCTTTTCCTGCACCTTTTTCTTTGCGGCTGCTTCCGCCCTTGTGACCGCGCCGGCATCCTGCACCTTATTCGCGGCGGGCGCCGAAGACACCACTTCCTCCACCACCGCTTCCGCAACCACTGACGCTTCCTCCACCGCCATCGCGGCAGGGGTCTTTGTCGCTTTTAACATGTCCGCATTGATTTCAAACTTCTTTCCCGCAACATCACCCGGCACACCCATGTCGACCGTGCCCTTTGCGGGTGCTCCCGCTGTGATGCTGCGCAGGGTCTTCTGCAATTCATTGACCTTCAAGTCACGCGCCGCCGCCATCTCGCGCTGCTGCTCCATGACGAAGAGCTCGTCGCTGCGCGTGCGCGCATCCGCAATCATCTTCTCCGCCATCTGCATGGGCATCAAAGACATCGCGAAGGTAACGGACAAACGGTTCTGCGGCTTCATCATCACCTGCGCGTTGTCGAAGCGGAATTCGATGAAGGGATCGTTTGTCGCAAACACAATCGTGTCGGGGCTTAAATAGGTGCCGTTCGGCTTGATCTGCAGTCCGGCGCCGGTTCCGCCCAGAGGCACCGTGTTCCAGAGCACCTGCTTGATATTCACCATGCAGGATTTGAACGCGGGATCGATGCGCACCGCGCGCGCGGTCTGGTCAACCCCGATCACCAGCGTCACCTGTCCGTTTTCGTCATAAGTGATCTTGGGGAAGATGGAGCGTGCCTCGTCGTAGCCCTGTCCCAAATCCTGATAGAGCTGGATGACGTTGTCCGCAGGCTTTTCGCGTTCCACCTTCGGCATGGCCTCGCGCCCTAAGTCGAGCTCCTTCGGAATGATCTGTTTGCCGCCCATCTTGAGCCAGAGCTCCACCATCGACATGCGGTTGCCGGTCACGTATTTCTGGAAGCCGGCTTCCTCCTCCAAAAGCGTATTGATGTCGCTCTCCGTTAAGCCCAGCATGTTGTAGAGCTTTTGCACGTCAAGGCTTGCGCGGCGCCTGTCCTCCAACACATAGTTGTGGATTGCGCGGAAGGCGATCTCCCTGGGCGGGATGCACTTGCCGTAGGTCCACTCGTAATCGATGATCGTCCAGATGGGACCGTTCACCATGATGTTGGGGAAAATCAGGTCGTAATCCGCGACCGGATAATTGTCCTTATAAGAGATGCGGTGTAAGTATTCCTTGAACAGCCGCATGAAGGCATCCATGTCGTTCTTGAACAGACACTGGTCCATGAGCTCCGAAAGCGGTACGCCGTGCACGAAGGTAAACATCGCGGTACAGCTTCGGATGTCGACCTGACAGTCGTTGACCTCTAAGTCGCCTCCGCGGAAGCGTTCGATGAGATTCACATACGCCGCGTGAATGTTGTGGATGTGATCCCTCGCCGCGGTCGTGAGCGGCACCTTGCGCACAATCAGGCGGTCGGAGGTTTCCAGACAGATGTCCGTGCGAATCTTAAACTCATCCACGCGGTCATTCGAATACTTCGTGTACACCGTGTCAAAGCCGGGTCCCAAAACCACAAGGAAGGAGTTAGCAAACTCCGGATACATCCCGTCGGCGATGATCGCGTCATACGCCTTCTTCTCGTTGAAGAGCACCATCCGGTCGTTGTCGAAGTTGTGGACGTTGTCCATCATCTCGCCGGGGTGCGGGTGATACGAGTCCGAGTGCATGAGCGTCATGAACTTATAATCCGGATACGGATAATAGAAGTGGTACTCCTGAATGCCGCATGCCTTGAAAATACGGATGAGTCCGTTCCTCGTAAACGTCCTTGCCACCGAATCATCCGTGTAGCCCTCGATTCCGGAGAAGTACGTCGCAAGGTGGTCCTCCTTGCAGCCAGCAAAATACTTCAGCCCCAGACGGTTCTCAATCGCGATGACGATGCGCCCGCCGCGCGACAAATGCCTGCGCAGAAGATTCAAAAACATCTCATACGGATGGTCCTCACCCATGTAGCCCTGTCCGTATTCAAACACCCCGATCAAGAAAATATAATCAAAGTCCGTGTCCAGGTCCGGCTCGATGTCCCTGAAATTTCCGACATGAATCGTGATGTTGCTTCGGTTCTGGTTTCTCGTCGCGTTGATCTGGCTGCGCTTTTTCGATAAGTCAACGCAGGTCACGCTGCCCGCCTTTTCCGCAAGCGCGCCCGTGATTGCGCCGCAGCCCGAGCCCACCTCCAACACCTTATCGTCCTTCGTGATGGGCATCCACTCGATGATGTTCGCGCGCTGCTCCGACAAATGATACAACACCGGCCAGCTCTCCCTGTTTTCGATGACCGCCGGAAAATCCTCCGACGCATTGCGCTGCACGATGTTTAAAATCTCATCCTCGATTTTTCCGTCACTGTAAAGATCCAGCCCCGAGTAGTGTTTGAAGTTTAACCAAACCCCGCCGATCCTTGCTTCTTCGTCAATCATTGCCCTTTTCTCCCAAATCCTTCACGCTGACCTTTGCGTTGATGTCATAGTACCCGACCGTATTTTTGTCGGAAATGACCGTCACGTTCAAAGCGTCATACAGTCTATGATAAACGACAAAATCGTTTTGTTCAAATCCCGTCACGCCAAACGAAAGCAGGTATTCCCCGCCCTGTAAGCTCATGTTCTGGGTGTACGTAATCTCCTTCACGTCACCCGCCTTCACCGGTTCCAAAAATGCCTTTTCCGCCATCGTATTCGTTCCGGTGATCTCGATGCCCATCGCGTTCTTCACGGTGTAGGCAAAGATGGGCTGCTCCACATCCTCGACAAACCGCACCCGCATCTTCACGGTGAACTCCGTTCCCTTGATGATCGCGTTCGTCTCCTTCCCGGCATCGTCATAGAGCGCAAACGATTCGATGAACGCCTTCCCGTTGCCGTATTCCAAAGCGGCGTCCGCCGAAGACGCACCACCCTCCACCGCCTTCGCGGCAGCAGCTCTTACCTCGTCATCATCCAGCAGCGACTTCACGTCACTCTCGACGGGCTTGTACGCGCCCACAAGCACTTGCTTGTAGATGTCGATCATCTCCTTGGGGGACCCCTCGCCCAAAAGCTCTCCGTTATTCAGGAGCACGGTCCGGTCACAGTACTTTGAAATGCTCGACAAATCATGCGACACAAAAAGGATCGTCTTTCCCTCGTTCTTGAACTCCTCAAACTTGTGATAGCACTTCGCCTGGAAGAACACGTCGCCGACGGAGAGCGCCTCATCGACAATCAATATTTCCGGATCGATGTTGATCGCAAGCGCGAACGCAAGACGCACGAACATACCGGAGGAGTAGGTCTTCACCGGCTGGTACACATAGTCGCCGATGTCCGCAAAATCCAGAATCGCCTGCATGCGGTTCTTGATCTCCTCTTCGGAAAACCCGATCATCATGCCGTTCAAGTAGATGTTGTCGATGCCGTTGTACTCCATGTTGAAGCCGGCGCCCAGCTCCAGCAACGCGGAGATGCGGCCGTTCACCTGCACCTCGCCCTCCGTGGGCGTTAAGACGCCGGTGATGATTTTCAGAATCGTGGACTTGCCCGATCCGTTCGTGCCGATGATGCCGACAGTCTCTCCCTTCTTCACGGAGAGATTCACACCGTTCAACGCCTTCTTCTGCTTGAAGCGGTCCTTGGGCACAAGCCACAGAGCCTCCTTCAAACGGTCGGAGGGCTTGTCGTAAAGCTTATAAACCTTGGTCAGGTTTTTTACCTCGATGGCAGTTTCACTCATAACACATCCGCGAAGTGCGTCTTACTCCGCTTAAACAATAACGATCCAAGACAAAAGATTCCGATTGTCACAATCCAGAAATACGTCGTCGAATAAAAGTGTTCAAAGAACCAGCCGCCTTCGCAAATCGCCATGCGGTAGCCGTTCACGATGTACACCATGGGGTTGAGCTTCACAATCCACTGAAACTCCTCCGGCACGATGTCGATGTTCCACAGGATGGGCGTCGCCCACTGCCCGATCTGCAAGATAATTGCGATGATCTGCATGATGTCCCGGAAGAACACCGCAACGGAGCACGTCAGGTACGAAATCGAAAGCACCAGCACGAATTCGCAAATCAGGTAATACACAATCTGCAATGTGTAGATGGTCGGATAGTAGCCGTACACACCTGCCAGAATCAACAGCAGGATAATAAAAAACACATGAATGAAGGTCGCCGCGATAATCTTGATGAGCGGCAGAATCGAAATCTTGAACACGACCTTCTTCACCAGATACGAATATTCCAAAAGCGACGTCGTCCCGTTCGAAAGCGCCTCCTGGAAATAAAACCAGGGCACCAGACCTGCCGTTAAAAACAACACGTAGGGCACCTCGATGCCTTCACGTACCGCCTGCGAGCGTGCGCCGAAGATGATGTCAAAGATAAAGAAATACATCAAGACCGTCACGACCGGCTGCAGCAAAGCCCACACGATGCCGAAGTAGGAGCCCGCGTAACGCTTTTTGAAATCATTGACGGAGAGCCGTTTGATGAGAAGACGGTTGTTCCAAAGCTCCACCGGCAGCACCATGAGCTTGTCATACCACGCGATAAAAAGCGCCCAGACAATGATGATGATGGCGCAGTTGCAGACCTTCTTCAAATGCTCCGTAGCAGGGTCCGCAAGCGGATTATGGTGTAACAAAACAACTGCCGCCAGCGCGATCATCAATGCGGAAAAAATCGCGATGCCGGTCTTTTTGAAAGCGCACCGATTACAGGCAGTCTGTCTGCGGGCGATGCGTTTTTCATAGTGCGCTGTAGGCACCAAACGTCATGAGCGCCTTATCTTTTTCGGAAAACAAAAGCTCCTCCTCTTTGAGCCCGTATGCTTCCAGGGGCCATTCGATTGCGATGTCCTTGTCGTTCCACATCACGCCGGCCTCATCCTCCGGATGGTAGTATGTCGTCACCTTATAGGTGAACTCCGCGTAATCCGAAAGCACCAAAAACCCGTGTAAAAAATTCTCCGGAATGTAAAACTGTTTTTTATTCTCCGCGGAGAGAATAACGCCGTGCCACTTGCCATACGTCGCGCTGCCCTTTCTGGCATCGACCGCGACATCAAAGACCTCGCCCGAAATCACGCGCACAAGCTTTGCCTGCGGGAACTGCACCTGTGTATGCAGACCGCGCAAGACGCCCTTCTTCGACGCGGACTGGTTGTCCTGGATGAAATGACTCGTAATACCGGCAGCGCGAAACTCCTCTTCATGATAGGTCTCCATGAAGTAACCGCGCGCGTCACCGAACACCTGCGGCGTCACAATCTTCAATCCTTCAATCTCACATGTTTCAACACCGATCTTTCCCATAGTCTTCCTTTAATTCACCTCAACCGTTACAGCCTCCGCCTGCGTGCGGAATCCCGGTGCCTCCTGCAGCTTCAGTTTATAGCTCCCCGTTGCCAGCTCATCGATGTAGATGACGCCGTCCCTGTCATCGTCCTTGTACAGATGCAAATCATTGAGCTCCACGACAAATCCCTGACCCGTGACAATCGCGCCGCTCTCGTCGATCAAAGAAATCACGATGCTTCTGTCGACCACCTTGGGCGACATCATCACGGCGTAATTGTTCGGATCGATTTCACCCGCCGCGGCATTCATCGCCTGCGTATCTCCGCCCGGCACCGCGCCGTCGAAGAAGGAATCGTCGTTTAAGAATGCCTTTAAGTCATCCCCGATCTGCTCGCCGAAGACACCGTCCTTGTTCACCGTCGGAACGGAAACCGCCACGGTCGCTTCGGCCTGCCCGGAGGTGCGGCGGCGGCGGAACAGCCTCGAAAACTGCCGCTCGTTCACCATATAGACGACGACCAGGATGAGTAAGACCGCGGTGATGATCGTCGCGATGGCCTTGACCCTGACCTTAGAGTCCATCCGCAACCTCTTTTAAGTAGCGGCCGTAGTCCGTCTTCATCAGGGGCTTCGCGAGCTTCAAAAGCTGCTCTCTTGAAATGAAGCCGCGCTTGTATGCGATTTCCTCGATGCAGGAAACGTAAAGACCCTGCCGCTTCTGGAAGGCGCACACGAAGTCTGCCGCGTCCAGGAGCGAGTCATGGTTTCCGGTGTCGAGCCACGCAAAGCCGCGCCCCATCGTTTCAACGTGCAGCGTACCGCGCCGCAAGTATTCGTTGTTGACGCTCGTGATTTCAATCTCGCCGCGCGCGGAGGGCTTCACGTTTGCAGCAATCTCGACCACGTCGTTGTCGTAAAAGTAAAGACCCGGCACCGCGTAGTTGCTCTTGGGTTCCTTGGGCTTTTCCTCGATGGAAATCGCCGTGCCGTTTTCGTCGAATTCAACGACGCCGTATTCCCTGGGGTCTCTTACGTAGTAACCGAAAATCGTCGCGCCCTTCTTGCGCTTGGCGACCTTCAACAGAAGCTTCGAAAAGCTCTGACCGTAGAAGATGTTGTCGCCCAAAACAAGCGCCACGGAATCGCGACCGATGAATTCCTTCCCGATGATGAACGCGTCCGCCAGGCCCCTGGGCTCTTCCTGCACCGCGTAGGTGAAGTGTAACCCGAGCTGTTCGCCCGTGCCGAAGAGGTCCTCAAAAACCGGAAGGTCGCGCGGCGTCGAAATGATTAAGATGTCGCGGATGCCCGCCAGCATGAGCGTCGAGAGCGGGTAGTAAATCATGGGCTTGTCATAGACCGGCATGATCTGTTTGCTGATTGCCTTTGTCAGCGGGTAAAGCCTGGTGCCGGACCCGCCTGCTAAAATAATCCCTTTCATATCGCTCCCTTCGTTCGCTCATGATCGGTCCCGACATCCTGAAACAGCAATGCTGTTGTCGGGCCCGACATCCGTCCACGTTTCGTGTCCTTACGCATCCACACAGCGAGTGTGTGTCTGCTGTCATCTGCGTTTCTCATTTTGTGCTATACATCTCCTCATAGTATTTCTGGTACGCGCCGCTTGTGACGTTCTCCATCCATGCGGCGTGGTCGAAGTACCAGCGGATGGTTTTGCGGATGCCGTCCGCGAACATCGTGTCCGGCTCCCAGCCAAGCTCCTTCTTGATTTTGTCCGGCGCAATCGCGTAGCGTCTGTCGTGTCCCTTGCGGTCCTCGACGTAGGTGATGAGATCCTCGTTCAAGTGCGCCTGCCGCGCATCATCCGCGGGCAGCTCTTCCTTCAAGACCTGAATGATGGTCTTCACGATCTCGATGTTTTCCTTCTCGTTGTGACCGCCCACGTTGTAGGTCTCGAACAGGCGCCCGTTCTCGCACACCATGTCAATCGCCTTCGCGTGGTCCTCGACATAGAGCCAGTCGCGCACGTTCTTCCCGTCACCGTAGACGGGGAGCTTCTTGCCCTGCAGGGCATTGTTGATCATCAAGGGAATGAGCTTCTCCGGGAACTGGTACGGCCCGTAATTGTTCGAGCAGTTCGTGATGTTCGCCGGGAAATGATAGGTGTCCATATACGCCTTCACCAGCATGTCGCTGCCGGCCTTACTTGCGGAGTAGGGCGAGTGCGGCGCATACGGGGTGTCTTCGTAGAAATATCCTTCACCTTCGGGCAGGGAGCCGAAGACTTCATCGGTCGAAACGTGAAGGAAGCGCTTGCCCTCGGGATAGGTCCCGTCCTCCTTCTCCCATGCGGCACGCGCGGCGTTCAACATCGTCGCGGTCCCCAAGACATTTGTCATGACAAAGACTTCCGGATTTTTGATCGAGCGGTCGACATGCGATTCCGCCGCGAAGTGAATGACGCTGTCAATCTCGTTTTCCGCAAAGATTTTTGTGATGGCCTCGCGGTCGCAGATATCCGCCTTGATGAAGGTGTAGTTGTCTCTTCCCTCCACCTCTTTCAAGTTCTCCGGATTGCCCGCGTAGGTTAACAGATCGACGTTGATGATTTTGATGTCATCCCCGTACTTTCCAAACATGTAGTGAATGTAATTCGAGCCGATAAAACCGGCCCCGCCGGTGACTAGGTAGGTTCGCATAAGGTATTCTCTCCTGTACGTACGTGTTCTTATTTTTTATGTGTGCCCGATGTGTGCCCGCACAGTACAGTAT
>JAFSRL010000070.1 GCA_017446125.1 Lachnospiraceae bacterium | reverse complement strand
GTACCCGTCCCCCTGACTCACCCGACTCAACTTTTGTCTACCGCCATACACCCCATCCCCCAGCAAGGGATGTCCGATGTGTGCCATGTGCACACGAATCTGGTGGGTACGTCCGGTCTCCAGCTTACAGGTGATAGAGGTCAGATTGTCATGATAAAACCGCTTTAACACCGCATAATGCGTCACGGCTTCCTTCCCGCGCCCCTTTGCGACATCGCGCGCATTCATCACCGCCATCTTCTTGCGATCCTTTGCGCTGCGGCCAATGGGCGCGTTCACGCATCCTTTTTCCTCCTTCACGATGCCGCAAACAATCGCGTGATAGACGCGGTCAATCGTGTGCGCCTTTAATTGCGCGGCAAGCGACTGGTGCGCCGCATCGTTCTTGCAAACCAGCACGGATCCCGTGGTGTCCTTGTCAATCCGGTGCACGATGCCGGGACGCAGTACGCCGTTGATGCCGGAGAGATTCTCTCCGCAGTGATGCAGCACGGCATTCACCAAGGTGCCCTCGTAATGCCCCGCCGCCGGATGCACCACCATGCCCTTGGGCTTATTGACGACCAGCACATCCTCATCCTCATATAAAATATCCAGCGGAATGTCCTCGGGATGCGCCTCCATCGAAACAGGCTCCGGCAGGGTGAGCGAAATGACCTCCCCTTCCTTCAACTGACGGGATGCTTTGACGGGTTTCCCAAAAACAAGAACTTCGTTTGCGTCAAAAAGCTGTTTTAAATATGAACGCGAGACCTCCGGAAGAAGCTCGGAAAGGAGCTTGTCCGCGCGAAGGTTGACCTGCTGTGCGGTAACAGTAAACGAATACGGGGTGGCACTCATTTAAACTCCCGGTACTTCTTCTGCTGCGCGAAGCTCAAAAACGCAAAGTCATTCTCCTTGTACACAAAGAGGAACAGCAGAATAAACAAAAGCGTTGACACCGTCACATAGATGTCCGCCACATTAAAGATGGGAAAATGAATGATGACAAAGGAAATAAAGTCAACAACATAGTCCGTCCGGAAGCGGTCGATCATGTTGCCGCAGGCGCCGGACGCCATCACGACAAGCAGCACATGCATCTTGGTATACTTCTTATCTTCCGGCATCAGAATCAACACATATCCGATGACAAACAAAATGACAATCGCAATCAACACAAAGAAGACCTTCTGGTTTTGCAAGAGGCCGAAGGCAGCGCCGCGGTTCTCCAAATAGTTCAGTTCCAAAACGCCGTTGATTAAAGGAATCGCCGGCTTGTCCTTCAAATGCATCACTGCCGCGTACTTTGTCGCCTGGTCCAGAATCACCAGCGCGACAAACAAGACCAAATCAATGAGCAGGATTTTCTTTTTTTGTTCGTTTAATCGGTTCATCGTTTATATCGTTAATCCACACCGATTTCGCGCAGTGCGGATACAACCTCCTCTTCTTTGATGTCATCGCAGACAACGGCGTGTCCAATCCCTTCCAGCAAAACAAATTTAATCTTACCCGCGTCCGCTTTTTTGTCGGAACGCATGGCGTTCAATACCGCGTCGCGGTTCATGTTCCTGTCAAGCGACGTCAGTGACACCGGCAGGGAAATCGATGCAAAATCCGATTTCAACTTTGCATACGCTTCTTCCGGAATCATGCCGCGCTCCTTACAAAGAAACGCTGCGGCAATGCTGCCCAATGCCACACACTCCCCGTGCAACAGCGAAAATTCACTTACCTTCTCAATCGCGTGCCCGATCGTGTGTCCGAAGTTTAAAATGGCGCGTCTTCCCTCTTCCTTCGGGTCCTCTTCCACCACTTCCTTTTTATAGCGGCAGCTTTGCGTGATCAGGTACACGGCTTCTTCCGGTTCGTTTTCCAACAGGGCAAAAAAGTCCCTGCCCCTTAACGCGTTTACAACACGTTCGTAAAACGCCCCGTCACAAATCAGTCCGTACTTGATTACCTCCGCAAGTCCTGACAGGACCTGTCTGGCAGGCAGGGTCTTCAACACCTGCGTGTGCAGGTAGACGAGCTTCGGCATATAAAAGGCGCCCACCATGTTTTTATAACCGTTTAAGTCAACACCCGTTTTTCCGCCAATCGAGGAATCGCAGGCTGCCAGCAAGGTCGTGGGCACCTGGACAAAGGCAATCCCGCGCAAATAGGTCGCCGCCGCAAACCCGCAGATATCGCCCACAACACCGCCGCCCAAGGCAATCAGTACGTCATGCCTGTCAAAGTGCTCCTCCAGCAGCATGTCGTAAATCTTGTGCACCGTGCCCAGGTGCTTGTGCTCCTCGCCGGAGGGTAACACAATCACCCTGACGTGATTGGAAATCACGGATGCCTCCATCCGGATGGATTCTCCATATAAAGCGCCCACGGTTTCGTCCGTTACAATCGCAATCTTGCGGTTTTGAAACCCGAGTTCTTTCAAGTAAGAAGATAACGGCAGCTCATCCCCGATGCCGGAAAGCACGCCGGTTTCGGGATTGCCGCTCACGCAAACGATTTTGTAGCACGGTTTGTTCTCAAAGGTTACCTGTAATGTCATAGCGCTTTCAAAAAAGAAAAAAGGCAGGAACTACAAAGCGCGGTTCCTGCCGTAAATCATTCAACAACGTTTCAGGAAAGCGACTGCGGACCCGAATGGCTCAAGGAGTCGTCAAAGCCGCCGCCCAAAATATCCTGGAAATCACCGGAGATGTCCACGGTCGCAGGCGTGATGATGAAGATGTATCTCGAAATCTTCTGCAGGTTGCCGTTGATCGCGAAGCAGCTTCCGGACGTGAAGTCAATGATGCGCTGCGCAATGTCAACGTCAATGCCCTCCAAGTTCAACACCACGGTACGGTTCCCCAAAAGCGTTTCCGTGATTTCGCGCGCGTCTTCCACCGAGGTGGGCTTAATCACGCACACTTCCATGCCGTTCGAATTCACCATCTTTGATTTCCCCCTGACAAGTGAAGGTTTCGGGGAATTCTTCACCAGCTTTTCGCTCGGTACTTCGATGTTGGGATCGTCCTTCCCGACCGGTGTCTTACGGAACACGTCATTTCCGCCGTCTTCGTAGAAACCGTCATCTTCCCCGTCGTAAAAATCCCCAGCTTCGTCTTCTCCGATTTTTAATCCGTTCAGGATTTTATCCATTACACCCATTTCATAAATCTCCCATCCAAAAGCCTTGCATAAACACTACTTATTATCAATGTTTTTGCCGCCTGTGTCAACCTTCAATTGTAAATCATTTCGTTTTCCTGCACCGATTGCGCCTCCAAGACGATGTAGTCATACGCATTCAAGCCGTAACGCGTATTCGACTCCACAATCGCGTATTCGTCGTTCTGGTACAGGACATTGATCCGCTTGAAATCCGCATATCCCTTGTTGATATTGAACACACCGGTCAGCGTCTCCTGGCTGCTCACGGTGAAGGAATCCTCCTCGTTTTCCAAAAGCAGAACGTCGCCCGCCTCCAAATACAGATCGTCCAGATAATACGAGGTCTCCGTTTCGTTGTAGACATCCACCGTGACAACCTCGGACGTTTCGCTCCCGTCCTCACCGTAGGTCTTTTTCCGGATAAAGGTCTCACCGGAATCGTTCGTTAAGACGTATTCCTTCGGAACCAGGAAGAACCTGCGGTCCACAATCGCGGACACCGGAATCTTCAATCCGGATTCATCCGTCAGCATCAGCTCGATGTTGATGAAGCGGTCCGTGCAGAAGGTCTGCATGGAGTTATTGAACTGCAGCTCCACAAACGCATTCCCTTCTTCGTCCCAAAAGCGCTCGACCTTTCCCCAGGAAACATCCTGGTTCTTCAAAAACTTCACGCGCACGTATTCCAGCGTAAACAGCTCCTCCGACATCTCCGCGCTCACCGGAATCACGATGCTCCAGTTGTCATCCGTACAGAGCTTATAGACTGCGTCGCCCGCTTCCACCAGCGCGTTGTTCGCCATCTGCGTCTTTTCGTTTCGCTCCCCTTCAAAGGTCGCCATCGTGATGTCGGAAGGCCTTAGCGTCTCATACCCGTCAACGGAATAAACAACGATGCCGGTGTCGCGCGCCGTCAAGTAATTGATGGTCGACCCGGACACATTGCTAAGCGCCGCGATGTTGTCAAGAATCCCCGCATTAGAAAGCTTGTGCACCGTACCCGAAAGCGCGGACTTAAACTCATAAACCGTATGGAAGTCCTTTGCGTCAAACGCCGCCTCGTAATTGACAATCTGTGTGCGAAGCTCCGTCAAATCCTCCGGCGCCAAAGAAAAAGAGCCCGCACCCTCTGCCTGCATATAATCCAGCAGATTCCCGGACTCATCCACGGTATAAACGAGATTCCCGACCGCCACCCTTGCGCCCTCCGCGGCAAAGTAGTTCACATATCCCGCAAGCTCGCTTTGCACAACCGTCTCTTTGCGCAGGGCGATTCCTTCATAAATATTGTCACTGGAAAGGGAGCCCTCCAGCACCTGGTAGCCGCGCACCTTATCCGTTTTGAAATAAAAGAAGAGCACTACAATGATGTACCCCAAAAGGACTGCAAAAAGAATAAAGCCGATATTAACCGGGGAAACCCTTGTGGTTTTCTGAACCTTTTTAGGCAACTTTCGTTACAGAGAAATCACAATCTTGTTGTGCAGCGAAGCGGGCAGCTCGTCCTCATCCATCGACACGCTTAAGATGAACTCGATGTTGAACTTCTCACCGAGCTTCTCAAGCTTCTCGACAGTCGCCGTAATGTCTGTGTTTTCCAGACAGGCGATCTTTAAGAAGCTGTCCAAATACATCTGCTGTAAATCATGATCCTGTGAAATGATACCGCTGACGAAACCAACGAATTCTTCCGGGGATGTCACCATAAAATCCGGGACATTGATAAGTCGTACCTTGTTGTTGAGCTCAAACATGTGCTTCGTGCTCTTGTCCAGATACACGATGAAGCCTAAGATGGTCTTCACCTCCGTGTTGACCTTGTCCAGAAGGCACTTTGTTTTCCCCTTACCCTTTTTTCCTACAATCAATGAAACCATAGCAACATTCCTCCAAAAGAATTGTTTCGATGTTAAACGACATTATAACATGAATTTTATATTTTTGAAAGCATCTGCGTCATTTCGTCATAGAGCGTATCATGGTCCTTTGCCCGCAT
>JAFSRL010000069.1 GCA_017446125.1 Lachnospiraceae bacterium | reverse complement strand
TCTGCGCGATGATGTCGTCCATGATGTCGCGTGTCATGCTGCCGGGCAGGTACCCTGCCACCGTCCCCTCTTTCGTAATCATAAAGGTCGTAGGAAATGCGGTGATTCCGTAGGTCCGCATGAGACTTCCGTCCGTGTCCATCACGACCGGATAGGTGTAGCCGTTTTCGGATAGGAAGGCCGCGATGTCTTCGGCGCTGCCCTCATTCCCGTAAATGTGCGGTCCCGCAACGCCCAGAATCACGAGCTCCGCGTCCTCTTTCAGCAACTGCTCCTCGTAGAGTGCCTGGATGTCCGGCATCTCCGCGCGGCACGGCGGGCACCAGGTCGCCCAGAAGTTTAAGAAGACGACCTTGCCCTTGTAGTCCGAAAGCGTGTGGGATTCCCCGTACTGATCGACGAGCGTGAAGTCCGGTGCGGGAAGTGTTGACGCGTCCTGCGCGTTGGTCGCGGTGTCGGGGGTGGTTTCTGTTTCTTCGGCACCGCCCGCGCTGCTCTCTCCGGCGGATACAATCGCGCCGTCCTTTGAGATGGTCACGCCTGTGGTCGCCGGCACGGTTCCTGTGGAGTTTGTTGTGGTGCTTGCGGCTCCATTGCAGCCCGTCAGTGCCGCCATGATGAGTACCGCGAAGATGGTGGTTTGTGATTTATGATTCATTGTCTATTTCCTTGAAGTCGATTTGGAAGCCCTCGCAAATCATCACCGGAATGGTGTCCGCGAACGTGTACTGTGTGCAGCGGAACTGCTCCTTGTCCAGATGGTAGACCAAAACGCGCTCCGTCGTGGGGTCGACAATCCAGTACTCTCTGACGCCGGCTTCCTCATATAGGTTCAGCTTTAGGACGTAGTCGTGCCCGGGATTCGTGGGCGACACGATTTCGACGATCCAGTCTGGCGCACCCTCGCAGCCCCTGTCGTTGAGCTTTTCCTTGTCACATATCACACTGATGTCCGGCTCCACAACGTTGTCCTTGTTCTTTGAAAGCTTTACGCCAAAGGGCGCGGGATACACGACGCAGTCCTTGCCGGTTTCGCGGATGTGATTCGCTATCCGGCTTGCAAGCTGCATCAGGATTCCCTGGTGGCGGCGGTTAGGCGTCGCCATATCGTAAATGAAGCCATCGATCAATTCCTCGCGTTTGTCCTCTCCGCGGGCATAGAATTCTTCCACAGTATAAATTTGCTCATGTCGAATTGCCATTTGTGATACCTCTCATAGAAACATATTACTTAAAATGTCTGTACCATTCGTAAATAATATCCTTTTTGTTCAAACTCAGATACATCTGTATTTTTCTTAAATCGTTTGCAGGTATGTTTGACTTATTATGCTCCATAACGACTTCATCATCGCGTATCCAGAATTTCGTTGCATTCTCGCGAGGTTTCCCTTTGCAGACGTGTATATGAGGTGGCTCATTGTTCTCGTTGGACCAAAAGAAAAAAGAATATCCGATAAAGTCCAGCAACGCTTTAGGCAATCTTTGATTCCTCCTGCTCCCTGGCAAGCTCCCAGATTAATGTCGCATTATTCCTCAGATATCTTTCCTGTTCAAAAATCTCTTCTTCAGAGAACCCAAAAGACTTCGTATTGGAAATACAGGGAAGCTTCCATTCCGAATAATAAAACCCGTCCTCATGCTCTTTTTCAAAACGGGCAATGATAATTTCAAAACCATAATCATTTCTCTCAATATCAGAGAATGTCATAACCAAATGGTCAATCGTGCTATAATAGTTCTTCATATGATTATCACCCCTTTCTTCTTAATCATATCAAAATCACTCCCTGACAGCAACTCACATCGTCGAAAGGTAGCCGGTGATGGCGTTCATCCTGCCGGTATAGACCATGAAGCCCAAGAGGATCATGAGGACGCCGCCCGCCTTGACCGTGTAACGCACGATGTTCCTGTGTTTTTGGAACAGTGTGAGCACTTCCGAGGTGAAGAGACCCACCGCAAGAAACGGCAGCACAAACCCGAGCGTATACACCCCGATCAGAAGGAAGCCACGCGTCGCCGTGCGGGCGCTTGATGCCATGATGAGGACGCTTGTCAGCGCCGGTCCCACGCAGGGCGTCCAGGCGAAGCTGAAGGTGAAGCCCAGGAGGAGGGCGAGGAGGGCGCCGCCTACAAAAGACACCTCATCAGTCTGCCTCGCAGACAGCTTCCCCTCGAGGGGAAGCTTTATTTCCCTTGATAACAGTTTCGATTCGCCGAGGAAGCCCAGCTGATACAACCCTAAGAGGATCATCAACACACCGCCCAGGCGGGCGAAAAGCACCTGCCTTGACGTGAAGAACGTCCCAAGCGCAGTGAAGCCCAGTCCCAGAAGAAAGAACGCGAAACTGATTCCGATGACAAAAAAGGTGGTGTTGACGAGAACCTTTCGTCTGTCATACACATACCTTCCCCTGGAGGGCGCACAAGGTCCGGGGGACCTTGGTTCTGCGCCGACCGGAGCGGAGCGGAGACAGGTGGCGCCGGAGCCGTCGGATGAGGTGTCCCTCCGTAACGTCCCACCCGACAGATACCCCAGATACAACGGCACAAGCGGAAGCACACAGGGCGAGAAGAAACTCAACAAGCCCTGCAGGAACACCGTGAATGCCGGTATGCTGACGTTTAAATCAAAGCCCATGCGCCCTACTCCTCATACGCCGCAATATTACGCACCCACACACCCTTGTGCACAAGCGTCATACCCACGACGCATTTCACCACATTGAGCAGTTCAACGGTCAAAAACACTAAGAGCACGGACCACGGCGTGAAGCGCACAAGCCCCGCGGCGGTCGGGATCTGACACACCCAGACAAAGAAGGCGTCAAACAGGAACGTAACCAGAATCTTCCCGCCGCTTCGCAGGATAAAATACGCCGCATTGGCAATCGCATAAAGCGGCATGCAGGCGGCACACACGCGGATTAAGCTCGTCGCAATCGCGCGGATATCATCCGTCGTGTTGTAAAACTGCGGAAACAAGGACGCCACCAAAAAGAGCACCGCGCCCGTCGCCACACAGATTAACGTCGAGAACACCGTGAGCTTCGTCGCATCCTCTTTTGCCTGCGCAAGCTTATCCGCCCCCAGAAGCTGCCCCAGGATAATTCCGATCGCGTTCCCCATCGCGATGAAGGAAATGTTGAACACGTTGCTGATCGTGAGCGTGATGTTCATCGCGGCAATGACGCTTAACCCCCGCAGCGAATAGTTTTGCGTCAGGGTCGCCATGCCGCCCGCCCAGAGCGCTTCGTTCAGCATCAAAGGCAGTCCCTTTGACAGGCATTTTTTCACAAGGTCAAGCGGCACGTAAAGACTCCTGTAAAGCCCCTTCACAAACGGATACATCTTCACACGCGCATGCGTGCGCACCACGATGTACGCCATCTCGACAAACCTTGAAAGCACCGTCGCAATCGCGGCACCCGCAACGCCCAGCGCCGGAAACCCCGCCTTACCGTAAATCAAAACATAGTTCCCGACCAGGTTTACGACAACCGCAATGACGCCGCTCATCATGGGCAGCCGCGTCTCACCGCAGGCGCGCAGCGTCGACGCATACCCCTGCGCTAACCCGAACGGAATAAACCCGATAAACATGAGCTGCAAATACGTCATCGCAAACGCGTACGTCCGCTCCACATCCCCCGCGCCGCCGTCATCCGTCAAGAACAAGGGAATTAAGCTGTCGCCGAAGAGAGACAAAATCAAATACCCCGCCCCCACAATCACAAGCGCGAACATGAGCTGCAGGCGCATCGTGTAACGCACACCCTTTTCATCGCCCTTGCCGTAGATCTGCGAGGTAAAGATGCCGATCCCTGCCACCCCGCCGAAAATACATAAATTAAAGACAAAGAGCAGCTCGTTCACGATCGCGACGCCGCTCATCTCGTCCGTACCGACGCGTCCGATCATGATGTTGTCGAGCATGTTCACGAAGTTCGTGATGCCCTGCTGGATCATGATCGGAATCGCGACGGATAACGTATGCAGGTAAAACTGTTTACTTCCGAATAATTTCTTTTTGATCAATTAAAGTTGTTCTCGGTCATGATCTTCTCCCGCTTTGAGGTCTGATCATGGAAATATTCATAGTTGCAGATCCCGAGGTACGATCCGGAGATGTTGTACACCTGATCATAGCCATTTGCCTGCAATGCCAGCAGTGCATTGTAAGAGCGTTGCGAGCTGCGGCAGTGCAGATACACGGGCTTGTTCTTCGGAATCTCTTTCATGCGTCCACGGAATTCGGAGAGCGGAATGTTTTTCGCGCCCTTTAAGTGTCCGAGCGCAAACTCGCCGGGTTCACGCACGTCCACGATAAACGCCTTCTTTTTGACCAGGTCTCTCACACTTGACACCGGTACCTGCTTGAAGCGTCCGTAGAGCAGGTTTAAGGCGACGAGCGCCGCGTGATTGACGACATCCTTGGCCGTGGAGTACGCGGGCGAGTAGCACAGCTCGAGTTCCTTTAAGTCTTCCAGGGTTCCGCCCATCTGGATGAGGGTCGCAATGACATCGATGCGCTTGTCTGCGGTTCCCTTGCCGATTGCCTGCGCGCCGAGGATCTTGCCCGTCGGATACTCAAAGAGCATCTTGAAATGCATCGGATTAGAACCCGGCATCAGACCGACCTTGTCGCCCGG
>JAFSRL010000068.1 GCA_017446125.1 Lachnospiraceae bacterium | reverse complement strand
TGGTTCCGTGTGCGCTTGCGTGCGGACCGTGCGGACGAAGATTCCATTGTCGTTTACGCTGTGCATTCGGACATCAATGATGTACAGGAGGAGATGCGCTTAACGGAAGAGGAGAGCGCAAGAACCGACAACCTTTTGGAGAACATCTTGAACATCGCGCCGGTTTCCATTTTCTGGAAGGATACGAAGCGCAAGTTCTTGGGTGCCAACCGCACCTTCCTTGACTTTTTCGGTTATGAATCGATGGAGGAAATCGTCGGCAAGACGGATGACCAGATTGGCTGGCATAAGGACGATGTCAACTTCTCGAACGACGAGATGCGCGCCCTAAACGGCGAGGTCACCTACCTTGCGCACGGCAAGTGTGTTGCGAAGGGACGCGAGCGCAACATCGCGGTCTGCAAGGCGCCGGTGTACCGCGACGGTAAAATCGTGGGTCTGGTGGGCAGCTTCTTAGACGTCACCGAAACCTACGAACAGGAGCAGCAGATCGGGCAGCTCAACAAGATGCTGAACGAATCCTTAGAGCACGAAAAGGAAGTCAACCGCGCGACGAACGAATTCATGTCGCGCATGAGTCATGAAATCAGAACGCCCATGAACGCAATCATCGGGCTCTCAAACTTAGGAATCAAGAATGCGGAAAACCCGCAGGCAAAAGACTACCTGATGAAGATCAACTCCTCGGGGCAGTATCTTCTGGGCATCATCAACGACGTCTTGGACATCCGTAAAATCGAGGGCGGCGACATCACGCTGGTCGAGGGACGGATGTATCTGCCGGATATTCTGGGTGCCGTCAACACCATGATCAAACCGCTGGCGGAGGCAAAAGACATCACCTATACCGTCGACTATAAAAAGGTCAAGGAGCTCTGGGCAATCGGGGATCAGATGCGCTTGCAGCAGATTCTCATCAACCTCTTAAACAACGCCGTGAAGTTCACCGACCCCGGCGGGAAGGTTTCACTGACGGTTTCACAAAAGCTGCGCGAAAAACAGATGCTCGCGACCTTCGTCGTGGAGGATAACGGCTGCGGCATGAAACCGGAGTTTTTGACGCGCATCTTCGGTTCCTTTGCGCAGGAGAACCGTAACCCCGGCAAGTACGGTACCGGAACGGGCTTAGGACTTTCGATTTCGAGAAAGTTCGCAAGGCTCATGGACGGTGACATTACGGTCAAGAGCGTCGACGGGGAGGGGAGCACCTTCACCGTTACGGCAGTCTACCAGCGCACAGAGCAGGAAGAGACCGCGACCGATAAGGCATCCATCAACAAGGAAGCGGACATCTCGACACTCACCGGAAGCCGCGTACTGCTTGCCGAAGACAACGAGATCAACATCGAGGTCGCGAAGGGGATTATGGAGAATGCCGGCATCGAGGTGGAAACCGCAGCCAACGGCCTGCAGGCGATTGAAATGTTTTCGGCCTCGCCCGCCGGATATTATGATGTGATTTTGATGGACATTCAGATGCCGGTCATCGACGGGTATAAGGCAACGGAGGCAATCAGGAGTCTCGACCGGCCGGATGCGAGCAAGGTTCCCATCATTGCGATGAGCGCGGATATTTTTTCCGATACAATTGAGAAGGCGCATGTGAGCGGCATGGTGGATTATATTTCGAAGCCCATCGAGGTCTGGAATATGTTTAACACACTGCAGACGCATATCTCTTCGTACCGCAAGGAGAAGTTGAAAATCGGGAAGGCGCAGAAGGTGAAGAAGTCGAAATGAGCACCGTCCCGGATCGTGATGCACGCTTAAAAGAAGCGGAGCACAGCATCATCAAGACCTACCGCAAGGAGCTCTGGGGCAGGTTTACCAAGGCAATCAAGCTTTATGATCTGATACAGGACGGGGACAGAATCGCCGTGTGTATTTCCGGCGGGAAGGATTCCATGCTGATGGCAAAGCTCTTTCAGGAGATGCACCGGCACGGCGTCCATAATTTCGAGCTGACCTTTCTGGTGATGGACCCCGGGTACGCCGCGGCAAACAGGACGCTCATCGAAGAGAACGCGACGCTTTTGGGGATTCCGGTTCAGATTTTTGAGACCGATATCTTCGGAACGGTCGAGACGATCGAGGACAATCCCTGTTATCTGTGCGCGAGGATGCGCCGGGGCAATCTATATGCGCAGGCAAAGGAACTGGGGTGCAATAAGATTGCGCTG
This sequence comes from Lachnospiraceae bacterium, assembly GCA_017446125.1. Lineage (GTDB taxonomy): Bacteria > Bacillota > Clostridia > Lachnospirales > Lachnospiraceae > Butyrivibrio. Next base: position 452 of record JAFSRL010000068.1, on the reverse strand, counting down.
GGACATCATTATGACGATGTGATCGAGACGATTTTGATGAGCATGATTCACTCAGGGCAGGTGCAGACGATGATGCCCAAGCTGCACTCGACAAACTTTGAGGGAATGGAGCTCATCCGGCCCATGTATCTGATTCGCGAGGAGGATGTCAAGCGGTGGGCGGCGCACAATGAGCTTCACTTTTTGCGCTGCGCCTGCAAGCTGACCGCGGATGAGGCGGACGGCATCCATGAGGGAAAGCGCTTAGAGACGAAGGCATTGATTGCGAAGCTGAAGGAGACGAACCCGTACGTCGAGGGGAACATCTTCAAGAGCGTGGAGAACGTCCACCTTGCGACCGTTATCGCATATAAGGACGAGAACGGAAACCGACATCATTTTCTTGACGAGTATTGAGGCAGTGTGATAAGATAAACGTTGCGCCGGCGTGTCGGAATTGGCAGACGAGGCAG
>JAFSRL010000067.1 GCA_017446125.1 Lachnospiraceae bacterium | reverse complement strand
TTTGTCTACAGCTTCCTGCTGTTGAAGTTGAAGATTGTGACGGAGCGTGATTTGGAACAAATGCCGGGAGGTGCGAAGCTGCGCACGGTTGCAGTGAAGATGCGGATGCTGTAATCCGTCTCACTTCGGCAATCCCGGCGAAATTACCATCGAGTAATTTGTATAATAGACCACAAACCCCGGCTTCGCACCGGAGGGTTTCTTGATTTCCTTGCGCTGCACGTAGTCGACCTCGACCTTATCCTGCGAAGCACCCTTGGAATAATACGCGGCAAGCGCCGCCGCTTCCTCGAAGGCGCGGTCGGGCACCTCGCGCCCTGCGGTTTTTAAAATCACATGGCTGCCCGGAAGATTCTTTGCGTGAAACCACCAGTCCTCGCCCGCAGCCTCTTTCATCGTCAGTTGATCGTTCTGGAAATTGTTCCGCCCGACATAAAGATCGAAGCCGTCACTTGAAACATAGTGATAGGGCTGCGTCTTCAGTTCCTTTGCGGATGCCTTATCCTTTGCGTGCTTTTTGATGTAGCCGGTTTCGACAAGCTCTAAGCGGATGGGCGCCAAATCCTCCTCCTTGCGCGCAAGGTCCAAAGCCGCAGCAACAGATTCCAGATGGTCGATTTCCGCACGGACCTCCTTTGTTAAGGTTTCCAGGTTTTGTGCGGTCCGCTTTAGCTTGTTGTACCTCTCATAATACTTCGTTGCGTTTTGCGAAGGCGTTAAGCTGTTGTCGAGCGGGATGGTGACCTCTTTTCCGGTGTTGTAATCCTCCAATGTAATCTTTTCGGCGTCCGCCGGAATCATGTAGGCATACGCGGTCAACAGCTCTCCGTAAAGACGGTACTTTTCTTTTTTCTCCGTGTCCTTCAACCGGTTCAGTTGAAGGTCCAGCTTTTTGACGTTGCGCTCCAAGGCGGTCTGGATGATGCGCCGCAAGTCCAAAGACTTCTGGCGGATTCTTGTCACCGCCTCCTTTTCCGCATAGAAGGTATGCAGCAGCTTAGACATGTCCGCAAAGGAGCGGACGTCGCTTCCCTGTGTTTTGTGATAGAGCGTTAACGGGAGCGCGGCATATTCTTTAGGAACGTTGTCGACGGTGATAAGCTCCGGGGAAAACGCGCCCTCACGCACCTGCGTCATCATCCCGTCAAAGGCTTCGAAGATTGTAGTCGCCTGTGCGTCCGACATCGAGGCGGCGGGAAGGTCCGCGTCAATGCCTGCCCTGAAACAGACCTCCTGCGCGATGACGGGAGAGATGCCGGTAAAGGTTGTGTAGAGCGCCTTGAACAACGGCTGCGCCTTCGCGCGGATGTTCATGAAGAAGGACGTTTTGTCTGTCGTAAGGGGGTCGAGCTTTTCCGTTGTCTGCGGAATGAAATAGTCCCGTCCCGGAAGCACCTCGCGCACACTGCTTACGGAAGAAGGGACACGCTTGATGGAATCAAGGATTTTATCGTCGTCTAAGAGGATGATGTTCGAGTGCTTGCCCATCAGCTCGATGACGAGCGTTTTGATCCCGATGTCTCCCATTTCGTCCAGGTGCTCCACATCGAAGCGGATGACGCGCTCCAAGGAAGGCTGCGTGATGCGCACGATTCTTCCGTTCAAAAGGTGCTTTCTGAGCAGCATGCAAAAGGCGGGTGCGGTCAAGGGCGCCGGCTTGTTGTCGTCCGTTAAATAGACGAGGGGGAGCGAAGCGTCCGCACTCAAAAGAAGCCGGGCCTGTTTATTCTCTTTGTCCTGCGTTTTGATCGTGAGCAGCAGCGCGTCACTTTCCGGCTGCGCGATTTTATTCACGCGTCCGTTTAAGAGGATATCGTTTAGCTCCTTCACGATGCAGGCGATTGTGATTCCGTCGAAAGCCATACACTAAAGTATACCACATCTGTTATAATGAAAGGCATGAACACGGCACTTGATCTTATTTACAGATTCATTCCGGCGCACGTCAACAACCGCATCGTTGCGCTCATTTATGACGCGGGCACGTTGTTTAAAGGTTCTGCCGAATGGGCAATCCGCAACAGAGCGCACAATGAAGCAGAGTTGAAGAAGCTTTTCCGCGACCGGACGGATGTCATGATCGAAAACCAGGCGGAGCTGACCATGCTGAAGCTTGGAAAAGAGTACACGTTTTCCTACGGCGGCTGCGGCGCAATCGCGTTGCACAACCTGCGTGTTTCTTTGAAGGAGCAAATGCGCGCCGTCGATACGGCGGAGCTTTTTTTCGAAGCGGAACGTTACGGCAGGGCATTCTTCGGCAAGGCCGGGCTGTCGCCGAAGGCACTGCTGCGGTATTTAAAGCGCCACGGCTATGCCTGTCATGTCTATTACGGCACGGATTCGAAAACGATTGACGCCATGGCGTCGAAGCGCAACAAAGAGAATCACGGCGCGTTTCTTTACAGGACCTTTCTTGTGACCGGATACAATAACGCGAGGAGTGTTCACGACAGAATTCATACGGTGAACATCTCGCGGGAAGCGGAAGGGTATGTCATTCATAATGGTTACCGCTATGACAATGAGCGAAACTGTTATACCCAAAGCCGCCCGTACAGGACGCTTTCGGATGCCGTTCACCACATCGACGCGGCAGGCTATTCCAAGCCCATTCTGGTTGCCGGCGTGCAGTAGCTTCGTCAAAATGCACGGAAAGCAAACCCTTTCTTTGGATATATTTTACAAAATTTAATTTAGCACTTGCAGTTACCGGCTTCCTGATGGATAATAAATATGACTTTTTTAGTAAAGTTTAGAGGGGTAGCAGGTTTCGACGTTTTTTATTCAGAAAGGGGTATGTCATGAGTAAGCAAAGCGCCACCATCAAACCGTTCAAGCGCGTCTTAGTTGCGAACCGCGGTGAGATTGCCATCCGTGTGTTCCGCGCACTGAGTGAATTGAACATCACTTCCGTCGCCGTGTATTCCAAGGAAGACAAGCATGCAATGTTCCGCACGATTGCGAACGAATCGTATCCGCTCGATCCTTCCTGCGGACCGGTCGACGCGTATCTCGACATCAATACCATCATCAAGATTGCAAAGGAGCACGGTGTCGACGCGATTCATCCCGGCTACGGCTTCCTTTCGGAGAATCCGGACCTTGTGGATGCCTGTGAGAAGGCGGGCATTGTCTTTATCGGTCCCACGGTGAAGAGCATGAACGCGATGGGAGATAAGATCTCCTCGAAGCAGAACGCGATTGCCGCGAAGGTACCGATTATTCCGGGCGTCGACCACGCGATGAAGTCCGCTGAGGAGGCGATGCAGGTCGCAAAGGAAGTGGGCTATCCTGTCATGCTGAAGGCTTCTAACGGCGGCGGCGGACGCGGCATGCGCATTGTCGATAATGAAGCGGACATGGCAAAGGAATTCAAGGAGGCCGTGGACGAGAGCAAGAAGGCCTTCGGCGATGACCAGGTCTTTATCGAGAAATACTTACGCGGGCCCAAGCACATTGAGGTCCAGGTCCTTGCGGACAATTACGGGAACGTGGTGCATTTGTTTGACCGTGACTGCTCGGTGCAGCGTCGTCACCAGAAGGTGGTGGAGTACGCGCCGGCGTTTTCCGTTCCGGAAAAAACGAGACAGATCATCTTTGATTCCGCAATCCGTCTGTGCAAGGAGGTGGGTTACCGTAATGCCGGCACCTGCGAGTTTTTGGTCGACCGCGACGGCAATCCGTACTTTATTGAAATGAACCCGCGCATCCAGGTGGAGCACACCGTGACGGAATTGGTGACGGGCGTTGATATTGTGAAGAGTCAGATTCTGGTGGCGCAGGGCTATGCGCTTGATTCGGAAGAAATCGCGATTCCCTCCCAGGAATCCGTTGTCTGCAACGGATACGCGATTCAGACGCGTGTGACGAGTGAGGACCCCGCGAACAACTTCATGCCGGACACCGGAAAGATCACCGCGTATCATTCGGGATCGGGTTCGGGCATCCGGCTGGATGGCGGAAACATTTACACCGGCGCGGAGATTTCGCCTTACTATGATTCGCTTTTAGTCAAAATCTGTTCCTTTGACAGAACCTTCAAGGGCGCGATTGAAAAGTCCCTGCGCGCGTTGCGCGAAATGCGCATTCGCGGCATCAAGACCAACCAGCCCTTCCTCATCAACGTGGTGAACAATGAGACGTTCAAGAAGGGAGAATGCTACACGACCTTCATCGAGGAAACGCCGGAGCTGTTCAACCTTTCGCAGCAGCAGGACCGCGCGGGCAAGATTCTGGAGTTTTTGGGCGACAAGATTGTCAACGTTTCCAAGTGCGCGAAGCCGTATTACGAGGACCGCATTCTGCCTAAGTATGACGAGACGGCACCCGTTTACGGCGCGAAGGATGAGTTCTTAAAGCTGGGCGCAAAGGAGTTCACGCAAAAGATTTTAAAGGAAAAAAAGCTTTATGTTTCCGACACCTCGATGCGCGATGCACAGCAGTCCCTCATTGCGACGCGGATGCGCACCAAGGATATCGTGGGTGCCTGCCGGGCGGAAAACGCCATTCTGCAAAACGGCTTTTCCGTGGAAGCGTGGGGCGGCGCGACGTACGATACCTGTTACCGTTTCCTGAAGGAATCGCCTTGGAAGCGGCTCGACTACCTGCATGAGCGTATGCCCAATACGTTAATCCAGATGTTGCTGCGTGCCTCCAACGCGGTGGGCTACAGCAACTATCCGGACAATGTGGTCAGCGAATTCATCAAGGTGAGCGCGAGCCACGGCATCGACGTCTTCCGCATCTTCGATTCCCTGAACTGGATCGAGAATATGAAGATGCCCATCGACGTTGCGCTTTCCACCGGAAAGATTGTCGAAGGCGCGATTTGTTACACCGGAGATATTTCCGACCCGAACGAGACGAAGTATACGCTGGATTACTATATCCGGATGGCGCAGGAGCTTGAGAAGCTGGGCGTTCACATCATCGCAATCAAGGATATGGCGGCACTCTTAAAGCCGTACGCAGCCGTACAGCTTGTGACCGAATTAAAGAAGGCGGTGAAGTTGCCCGTGCACCTGCATACGCATGACACGACCGGTACCGGCGTGGCGACGGTTCTTAAGGCGGCGGAAGCGGGTGTCGACATTGTCGACTGCGCGATTGAATCGATGAGCTCAAATTCCTCGCAGCCGTCACTGAACGCGGTGGTTGAGGCGCTGCGCGGCACGGAGCGTGACACCGGCATCGACGCGAAGGGGATTGACGAGCTCTCAAGATACTACGAGCATGTCCGCAAGGTCTACCATGCGTTTGAAAGCGGCATGATTTCCCCGAACGCCGGCATCTACCGCTACGAGATTCCGGGCGGTCAGTATTCGAACCTGTTGGCGCAGGTTTCGGAGATGGGCTCCCGTGAAGACTTTGAGCGCATCAAGGAGCTTTACCGGCAGGCGAACATCCTCTTGGGCAACATCGTGAAGGTGACACCGACCTCAAAGGTGGTGGGTGACCTTGCAATCTTCATGCACAAGAACGGTCTGACGATGGACAACATCTTAACCGAGGGTGCAAATCTTTCGTATCCGGATTCCGTGATTGACTTCTTCAAGGGCATGATCGGCCAGCCGGAGGGCGGGTTCCCGAAGGAACTGCAGAAGATTGTCTTAAAGGACATCGAGCCCATCACGGTCCGGGCAGGATCGTTATTGGAGCCCGTGGACTTCAAGCAGCTCGAGGAGCAGTTGAAAACGAAGTTCGACATGAGCGGCTTTACGAAGGAGGACATGGAGCAGAAGGTTGTCAGCTATGCCATGTACCCGAAGGTATATGAGGATTACTGCACGCACTTTGAGGCGTATAACGATGTCACGACCCTGGAAAGCCATGTGTACTTCTATGGCCTGCGCAAGGGCGAAGAGACCGTTTTGAAGGCGGGCGAAGGCAATGACATTTTAATCAAGTTTATTTCGGAATCCGATCCGGATGACGAAGGATACCGCACACTGACCTTTGAAGTGAACGGTGTGCTGCGGGAGCAGAAGATTCTGGATAAGACTCTGGAGGTCGTTGTTGACCGCAAGTTAAAGGCGGAAAAAGGAAATCCCGCGCACTTAGGGTCCACGATTCCCGGCACCGTTGAAACGGTTCTGGTCAAGGAAGGTGATAAGGTGACACCGAATCAGCCGTTGATGATTGTTGAAGCCATGAAGATGGAGACCACCTTTGTGTCGAACGTGACCGGTACGGTTGACAAGATTTATGTGGTTCCGGGCGATCACGTGAACACGGAGGATCTTCTGATTTCGTTTGTCCTGGGCGAATGATTTTTGACAAACCTTTCTTACTTAAGGCACCCCGGAAGGGGTGCCTTTTTATGACAAAAGTTTATGCGCCTTCCCGCTGTAATGTGATATACTGTATGGGATATCATTGAGGAACCGGGACAGTATTTTTTTACGGACGAAACGGGGAGTGACATGGCGAAGCTGTATTTTCGTTACGGCGCGATGGGAAGTTCCAAGACCGCAAACGCGCTGATGGTTGCATTTAATTATGAGGAGAAGGGCTTAAAGCCTTTGGTGTTAAAACCGCGCATCGATGACCGCGACGGTGAAAAAATCATCCGCTCGAGGATCGGCTTAGAGCGCGCCTGCGAGTTTTTTGAGGATGTGTTTTCCCCGGATTATGAGACGACCAAGGCGCGGCTTGAGGGTTACGATGCCGTGATTGTGGATGAGGTGCAGTTCTGTGAGCCTGCGCTGTTACGACAGATGCGGCAGCTCGTGCATGAGCTGCAGATCCCGATCATCTGCTACGGACTCAGGACCGACTTTCTCCTGCAGCCGTTCCCCGGCTCCTATGAGATGTGTGCGATCGCGGATGTCATGCAGGAGATCAAAACGGTCTGCTGGTGCGGCAACGGAGCCACCTGCAATACACGTCTTGACAAGGACGGAAATGTCATGCGCGCCGGTGAGCAGGTCGTGATCGGCGGGAACGAATCTTACACGTCTTTATGTTATAAGCATTATCTGGAAGGGGACATCGGACCGAAGATGCGCGCACGCTTTCAAAACGGTTAATCTGACCGGAGTTTGCCCGTAACGGGTATCACCGCAAAACGCAACAATTCCAAGGTTTTATGAAGGTGGACAAATCGCAGCTTTGTTAGTATAATCTAACATGTTGGTTAGATAGAGCTAACATAAAAGTTTGTTTGATATAAGGAGGCGTATACAAATGAGTAAAATGGATATGAACGAAGTGCAGGATGTTGTAAAAGAGGACGGCAGGCTAAAGACCAAGGACCTGATCTTTGCGGGTGCGTTTGGCGCGATCTACCTGGTCATGATGCTGGCGATCGTCATGGGGACGGGCAGCATCCCGATCCTGTATCTCTTAAGTCCGCTCACGGTCGGCGTGATTGGCGGTACGATCTATATGCTGTGCGTGTTAAAGATCCATAAGTTCGGCGCGGCACTGATCCTTGGGATTCTGTTTTTGTTGATCTCGAGTACTTCCAACTGGCTTTCCATTGCGACGGCGGCTGCGGCAGCGGTCTTAGCGGAGCTGATCCTCTTTTTGGGTCGATACAAGTCCAGGAAGATGTACCTCGCATCCTTTCCCTTCTTTAACCTGAATATGGCGGCACCCTTTGCGCTCTTACAGGTAAATAAGCAGCAGTTCATCGATCTCTCCCGTGCGTATTATGGAGAAGAGCGTGCGAACGCACTTGACGCGATGACCCCCGGGTGGATCTGGTACGGCCTTTTGGCGCTTGCCTTTGCGGGCGGCATCATCGGCTCCATAATCGCATCCAGACTCATCAAAAAGCATTTCGAGAAGGCAGGGATTGTCTGACGATGGACTTTACGTTCTATGGGGATGACTCCAAGGGGCTGATCAAGCTCGATCCCAGAACCAAGCTGCTGATCTTTTTGACCAGCGGCATTCTGGCGATCAATGCGTACCGGATCGCACCCATCATGATCTTTGGGGCGGCGCTGTGTCTCGTGCTTGCGTTGTGCGGGAAGTGGATCACGGCCTTAAAGTGCATGGCGCTGTTATCCCTTGCGTGCTATACGCGTTATATGGTTGAGACCTCGGGAAGGGGTGCCAGTGCGGTGTTGATCATTGTGTCGAGCCTGTTGAGCATTTTTCTGTTTACATTTCCGGTGATCATCTCTTTTTTGCTGCTGGCGCAGACGACACGAATCTCGCACTTTCTCTCCGCCCTGCAGGCGATGCACTTACCGTCGGCACTTGTAATTCCGATTGCAGTGATCTTCCGGTTTGTGCCGACGGTGCAGGAGGAGTGGACGGGGATCCGCAAGGCGATGGCGTTTCGCGGAATCGAGCTGAATATGATGAATGCAATCCGCCATCCGATGCGTACCGTGGAGTATGTTTTGATTCCGCTCTTGTTCAGCACGATCTCCGTGATGGAAGAGCTGGCGGCCGCGGCGCTTGCCCGCGGAATGGATGCGGGGGTGAAGCGCTCCTCGTATGAGGTCGTAAAGCTGCGTGCCGCGGACTACATCGTAATCGCGGTCTTTTTGTGCCTGATCTGGTACATCTTCCGCTATGGAAAGGCAGGCGTCGTGTCATGATCCGGTTTGAGGATGTATCGTTTCATTATGGCGGTGAGCACGGAACCGGCGAGGGCGTGGACCATCTAAGACTGTATATCGAGGACGGCGAGGTGGTCGTTTTGTGTGGCGCGTCCGGCTGCGGCAAGACGACACTTACCAGACTGATCAACGGTCTGATCCCCCATTTTTACGAGGGCAGGATGGAGGGCGAGGTATTTTTAGACCGCCTGAACATCACGCAGGCGCCCTTACATGAAACGGCGGCGCATGTCGGTAGCGTATTCCAGAATCCCAAGAGTCAGTTCTTTAACGTGGATACCACGGGAGAGCTGGCCTTTGGCTGTGAGAATTTGGGCCTGCCGCGCGATGAGATCCGTGCGCGGGTCAAAAAAACAATCGAAGACATGCAGTTACAGTCCCTTGCGGACCGCAACATCTTTGAACTCTCGGGCGGCGAAAAACAGCAGATCGCCTGCGGCAGTGTCTATACGACCGACCCGCAGGTCTATGTGCTGGATGAGCCCTCCTCCAATCTGGACAAAAAGGCGATCAACCGCCTGCGTGAAAACCTAAAGCGGATCAAGCAGAACGGAAAGACGATCGTGATCAGCGAGCATCGCCTGTACTATCTGATGGATCTTGCGGACCGTTTTCTTTATATGGAGGACGGACGCATCACAAAAGAGTTTACTGCGGAGGAAATGCGCGCGCTTCCCGATGAGGAGCTGCGCCGCCTGGGTCTGCGCTGCACGGACTTAAACCGGCTGAGACACACACGGGATGGGGCGCAGGGCGCGGACAAGGGGACCTCCCGCATCGCGCTCACCGCACTGGACTTATCCTGTAATCGCGGCAATACGCGGATACTCGATGTCGAGCGTCTGGCGCTGCCTGCGGACAGCGTGATCGCGCTGATCGGAGATAACGGCTGCGGCAAGTCGACACTTGCGGAATCGCTTAGCGGTGTGTTAAAGAGCGGCGGCAGTGTCGGGTTTGCGCAGAAAGAGACGACACGCACAGAGGACGTCCGCTTCCTGACGGACAAGGAACGCACGAGAAAGAGCTTCATGGTCATGCAGGATGTAAACAGACAGCTCTTCTCCGACAGCGTGTTAGAGGAAGTGATGATGGATGCCTTCGGACATGAGGGCACGTCCCAATCCAAAGAGGAGGCACTCGCGCTTTTGGATCGTCTCGGACTCTCTGACTGCGCGGAGCGTCATCCGGCATCGCTCTCCGGCGGGCAAAAGCAGCGTGTCGCCATTGCCTCGGCGCTGTTTGCCGGAAA
>JAFSRL010000066.1 GCA_017446125.1 Lachnospiraceae bacterium | reverse complement strand
CCGACGAAGATATTTTCAGAATTTTGAATGCGAAAGGCAAGGTTGAAGTTTTTTCAAAATGAGTCACTGTACCCGTCCCCCTGACTCTCTCCGTCAAGCTTTACATCTCATCCAAATCGTCATCTTCGTCGTCGTGGCGCTTCTTTAAGATTTTGAAGCCCGTGACTGCGATGATTCCGGCACCGAGCATCACCGCGTAGGGTGCGACACTCATCGCAACACCGGTCGTGACGTTGTCGTAGCGCAGGTTCAGGAAGAAGACGTTATTGACCTGTGCCGCGGCGGAGTTTTCGTCCAAGGTCATCTTCTGCACCGCCAGCTTGCCGGTGGAAGCGTCCTTGTTGTTCTTTACCTTATAAAGCCCGACGTTTTTTTCTTGTTCCGCACTTAAGGCGCCGTTCCCTGCTGCCGAGGCGTATGCCCCCTGTAAGGTCATCATGCGTGTGGTGCGGTTGGCACGGGTCGTGTCGCGGTTATAAAGATCGCCTGCGGCATCCTTGTCCGTAATCTTCATGTTGTCTAAGTTCTTCGCGAAATAAATCTCAAATATCTCCAAGGTGTCCGGCTCATTGGACCGTGCGTCCTTTTCGTTGCTGACTTCCTTCACGCTGTAGGTCGCGCCGGAAGGCAGTCCGGAAATCAGCACGTATTCGTTCTGCGGCAGCTCAACGGTGATGGTGAGCGTTCCCTTGTCCTTATCCGTTCTGTAATCCTTTTTCTCCGGCGTATAGGTCGCCTGACGTGCCGGCGCGTAGCTCTTCAACGCCGTGTTCGCCGGAGCCTCAATCGAAATCTCAAACTTGTAGCGGCGATCCTTGATGTCATAGTTCGTTAAGCCCTTGCCCGCAATCTCCTTGCCCACAACGAGGTCGTAGGTCGTGTAAATGCTGTCGGAGAAGCCGGTCTTCTTGCTGCTGCTCAAAATCGATTTCGGGTCATACGGATCCGCATAGGTATTTGCTTCCTCATCGCCCTGATAGACAATGTAGCCGTCCTTGTCGCGCTTAATCGTGCCGTCACCATTGAACTCCGGGCGGCTGTAAATCTGATCCTTACCATTCTCCGGAAGGTTTGTGTAAATCAAATCACCCGGGATGTCGTGCAGCACCACGTCCGTGACCTGTAAGCTTTTCTCGGTGATGGTCCACTCGACATAAACGTCTAAGAAGCGCTTCTCCTCAAGATTGCGGTTTTCAATGTTCGTAAATTTCCCGTCTCTGTCTAAGAGGGTCGGGCGCAGCTCGATGTCATCCGTCACCTTTGCCGCTTCCTTATCCGTCTCGCTGAAATCGACTTCCTCCATCTTCTCCATGATGATGTAGCGGTAAACACCGGGGCGCTTGAAGTACGTGCCGTCGATGCTGACCGGGAAGGTCTTTGTCACCTTGCCGTTCTCCACCGTATCATCACTCTTGAACAAGAGCTCATACTTCTCGCGGCTGCCGTCTTTCACGGACGAGCCGAAGACAAGACCGCCCTGCGGACCGCGGTAGATATCAAACTTCGTACCTTGCGAATCCTCGCCCTTGGCAATCGCGTCGAACTCTTTCATACTCTGATACCACGGGTTGTTGTAGACGGGTGTGTAAATGAATTTCACATCCGGTGCACTGGGCGTGAATTCAAAGGTGTTTGCAATGTTTCTTACCTGCAGGCTCTTATCGATTAAGATGCCTTCCCGGTGCAGGTTGAACTTTCTTTGCTCCTCCGTAAGATCTTTGTCCGTATAAGAGGAGACGAGGGCGGGGTCAATACCCGCAGGGGCGTTGGACGCACCGCCCGTTGTCGCGTAGGTTGGAAATGCGGAAATGAGTGATCCGCAAACGAATAATGCGCCGGTTGTGAAGATCCGCGCGCATGCATTCTGTAAATTCTTCCGTATCATCAGAACCATGCCGTACCTCTTTCTGCTGTTCATCTTTTCAGGCTTAAAACTAAAAAATGATGATGGGGTTTCTCCTTCGTACATAAACAAAGACTTCAAAAAAGAGCGGAATGGCTCAAATATCAAAAAAGTTCGTCAGAAGGGGGAGCTGTCAGACTTCATCATGGAAACTATCATAATTGGATTGGGGGCGGGAGATGACAAAAGGGAGGCGAATGAGTCACTGCACCCGTCCCCCTGACTCACTTATTCCTCAAATTCCGCGTCGCGGCGCTTCTTCAATACCAGGAAGCCGCCCACGCCGATCACCGCCGCAAGAACCATCAATGCGTAGGGTGCCACACTCATCGCAACGCCCGTGTTGACGTTATCATAGCGCACATTTAAGAAGAAGACGTTGTTCACGGACTCATACGCCTGGCGCTTGCCCAAAACCTTCGTGTCGGTCGCGACGTTCTGGACGAGGGAAAGGTTTGACTTCTGCGCCTCTAATTTCGCAATCTCCTCATCCTTCTGTTCGTCGGTTAAGGTATCGTCACTCCGCACGCGTGCAATCTCGCTTAAAATCGTCGCATGCTCGCCCTGTAAGGTCATCATGTGCACGTTGCGCGCCGACTGGTCGTTCAGCATGGAGTCCTGCTTCGCCTCGATGATGTCCTGTAAATCATTCTTATTGGTGTTATAGGTCTCAAAGACATCCAGGGCATCCGGCTCATTGTCTCTTGCGTCTAACGGGTTGTTCACCTCCGTCACCTGATAGGTCACGCCGCTCGGAAGACCGGACAGCAGTACGTACTCGCCCTGCTTCATTTCATAGCTCGTTGTCAAAACACCGCTTTCGGGAATCGTAAGGTCTTTGGCCGTGCCCATATTCCCGTTCACGGGCAGGTACTGTCCCACCTTCGTGTACGCCGGTCCCGTGATGGTGACATCAAACTTGAACAAGCGCTTTGTGGTGTCGTAATTCGTTAAACCCTTACCCATAATCTCCTTGCCGATCACGAGGTCATAGGTCGTATATACACTCTGCGAGAAGCCGGTCTTCTTCGTGCCGGTCTTTTCCTCGTTGGACACCTCGTCCGTCTTCTTTTCGCTGAACGCCTTGTCCTTGTCGTTCAACTTCTCATAATCAAGGTCGCCCTCGATGTCATGCAGCACGACATCCTTGATGACAAAGCCGTCTTCGTTGCCGTTCCATTCGACATAAACATCGAGATAGCGCAGCTGCTTTTCTTCCTTTAATACAATGTCACTCTCCACGTCACGGTCAAGCTCCGTTAAGCGCACGCCGTTCTCGTCGTTGCCGGTGACATTCGCTTCGTCCTTGCCGGCTTCGCCAAAGTCGATTTCACGCATCCCCGTTTCCTCAATCGGGAAGCGGTAGACACCGGGACGGGTGAAGTAACCTTTCGTGTCCTTTCCGTCGCCGCCGCTGATTGTGACATTGATTTTCTTCGTTACGACCTTGTTCTCATCCACGGAATCGCCATGGGAGAAGACAAGCTCCTCGTCCACCGTGATTGCGCCAAAGGGTCCGCGCCAGACTTCAAACTTCGTCTTGTTCGCATCAACGCCTTCGGCGACCGCCATGTATTTGCTGTCGATGTCGGTGTTCTTGTAATCCGTTTTCGCGGCATTTAATTCCGCGACGGACGCGTTCGTGTTGCGCTCATACGCCACGCGGTAGGTGAACTTCATGTCCGGAACGGAGGGGGTGTACTCGTGCGCGATGTTCTGCACGCGCAGGGGCTTCGTTAAGGTAATCGTGCGGCCCTGCGTCTTAACGTCATACTCCTCCGGTTTTTCCGGCTCAATCTTTTCATAGTAGTAGGCAACGTCCATCGCCGCGAACTTTAACGGATTGCCCATCACGATGCTGGCGCCGTTCTTAATGCCCTTGTCCGGCCATACGCCGCTGGATTCTCCGGGCGCAATGCCTGCAAGCGAATGAATCAGCACATATTCCTCGCCTTCATAGGTGTAGCTTCCGATTCCGGTACCGCCCAGGCGCTTTGCGCGGTAGATTTTTTCCGTTACGGTGCCATCGTTGTCCGTCACTTCATAGACGACGAGGTAGCCGGGCATCGGTATCGTGTGAACAATGTCGCCCTCGTGATAGCCGTCACCAATCTTGCCCTCAATAATCCTGGGGCTCTTCACGAGCCTCCAGCCCTCGAATGCCTTCGCGTCCGGGATGTGGTAGCTTTGTCCGTCAAGACCTTCCTGGGTGTAAATGTCAAGCTGAATCCAGTCCTTTTCCGGCAGTAAGATCCCGTTCTCATCACGGACTCTCCCGATGTAGCGCGTCGTCTGATCCGTCAGCTTCGGAATCGGGTCGGAGATGGTCTTCATCAGGTTTTCCATGTTCGCTTCATCTAAAGAATAAAGACGGTAGGCGCCGTTATGCTTCACATAGGAATCCGCGTAATTATTTGCATTCGTGTAGGAATAGCCGTAGTAGTACTGCAGGTAGCTTATCACCTCCGCTTTCAGCGCCTTCATGTTGTCGTAGTATCCGCTGATATATGCCAGACCGTCCATGTTTTTGACAACGATGGTATTGTTCAGAATCGCCAGCACATTGTTATTCGTAACCGACTGCTGCGTGAAGGTGATATCACCCCAGGTTCTGTAATCAACCTGCGCATTTAGCGCGCCGGAGTTACTTGTATTCCAGTCCAGTTTCCCGACCTGCGAGATTGCGCCGTTCTTATCCACAACGGAAACATAGAGGTTGCGGGAGCCGTTGCGGTCGGTGGAAAACACCACATATTCGGCGTACTGCTGCGCCTTTTCTTCCTCAATCGTTTTTCCGGCGACATGGTTTTTCACCGGACGGGAAATCATAAAGGTATAATGGTCGGAATTGGGGTCTGTCTTCAGATTGGACGGATATTCCGGATCCTTTACATAGGCGCCGGGGTAGTCCGGGTTGGGGCTTGTGATGGCAGGTGCCCTGTACCCTTCCGCGGCATGAACCGTTTGCATCCCGCTTCCGGGCAGGCCGAAAACGCCTGTTCCCGTCAGGATAACAGTCAGTCCGATTGTTACCAACTTCGCGATTCTGTTTCGCATGTCATTGTCTCCTCTTTGTAGTTTGATGCTACGCGGTTTCCTCTATTTCTTTTATCGACGGATGCAGCGTAAAAAAACATAGAGTTCACCCTGTTATCATTAAAGACGGTGCAAAACTAAAAAAAGGCTCATAAAATGATTGACTTTTATACAAAAAGTTGGGAAAAGTCTGATTTTATGGGTGAATACAAAGATTCGAAGCCGGAAGAACGCCTATTCTTCCAGCAGATCGTCGATCTCTGCAAAATTGATGGTAAGATTCTTATAGATTCCTACGGAAATCATGTCGCGGAAGGAGAAGACCTCGACATCAAAGTTCTTTTTTTCCAGGCGATACACATG
>JAFSRL010000065.1 GCA_017446125.1 Lachnospiraceae bacterium | reverse complement strand
CACCTGCCCACCGTGCGCATCGTGCACGGCAAGGGGGAAGGCATCCTGCGGCAGGCGGTGCGGCAGTATTTAAAGACGGTGCGTTACGTGAAGTCGTACAAGGCCGGTGAGTTTGGCGAGGGCGATTCCGGCGTCACCGTTGTAACGTTTAAGTGACGGGAGGGACGTATGGCACAAAAACAGAAGATCCTGATCGTGGATGATGACAACAACATCGCGGAGCTGATCTCCTTGTATCTTGTGAAGGAGTGCTTCGACACACAGATTGTGGGCGACGGCGAGGCGGCATTGACGGCGTTTGAGACGTATTCGCCGGATTTGATTCTGCTTGACTTGATGTTGCCCGGCATCGACGGGTACGAGGTGTGCCGCAGGATCCGCGCGACAAGTTCGATTCCCATCATCATGCTCTCCGCGAAGGGCGAGGTGTTTGACAAGGTCCTGGGGCTGGAGCTGGGCGCGGACGATTATATGGAAAAGCCCTTTGACTCGAAGGAGCTGGTGGCACGCGTCAAGGCGGTGCTGCGGCGCTACAAGCCAACTTCTGACGAGAAGGAAGAAAACGATGTGAAGATCGTGGAGTATCCGGACCTTTCCATCAACATGACAAACTACTCCGTCCGCTTTTGCAACGAGCACGTTGACATGCCGCCCAAGGAGATGGAGCTGCTTTACTTCTTAGCGTCTTCGCCCAACCGCGTCTTCACAAGAGAGCAGCTGTTGGACCGCATCTGGGGATACGAGTACGCCGGCGACACGCGCACCGTGGACGTGCACATCAAACGGCTGCGCGAAAAAATCAAGGACAACGAGCACTGGCGCATCGCGACGATTTGGGGCATCGGGTATAAGTTCGAGACACTGTGAAGAAAACAATCTATGTGAAGTTTCTAATTGCATACGCGCTCTTTGCGGTGTTTGGATTCCTGGTCGTGGCGACCATCGTGCAGAACATGATGTTCGAGCACTGCCGCAGAAACCGTGCGGAGAGCCTCTACCGTGAGGCGACGGAAATCGCGAACACCTACGCGGCGGATCTTTACAATTCGGAGACCTCGCTGCAGAGCGTGCAGAAGGAGCTGACGGCGCTTTCAAACTACATGCAGGCAATCATCCGCATCATCAATCCGTCGGGACGTCTGGTGGTCGATTCCTCCGTTGTGCTCGACGTGAATCAGGAGACGGTAATCGAGGGGTTTGACCCCACCGTAACCGCGGGAACGTATTACACGACAGGCACGTTCTTCGACACGTTCGAGGAAGAGATGCTCACGGTCTTTGCGCCCATTACCGCA
Organism: Lachnospiraceae bacterium; assembly: GCA_017446125.1. Lineage (GTDB taxonomy): Bacteria > Bacillota > Clostridia > Lachnospirales > Lachnospiraceae > Butyrivibrio. The sequence continues at coordinate 1,360 of JAFSRL010000065.1, read as the reverse complement.
AACTACAAGGTCAACGCGTACGTGGTCATCCACTCGCCCATGACCGCCCTGCAAAGAGAGGCGGAGGAGCTTCTGAACATCGCATATATCATGCTGATCATTTTATTCTTACTCTCACTGATTATCCTGATCTTCTTCACGGAGCTGGTGTATGTGCCCATCCGCAGGATTACGACCGCGACGGAGCAGTATGCCGCCGGCAACATGGACTACCCGCTAGTGGTCGAGAGCGAGGACGAGATGGGCTACCTCGCCGCGTCGCTGTCTTACATGGCAATGCAAATCGCGGGCGCGGAAGAGGATCAGAAGAAATTCATCGCAAATGTTTCCCACGACTTCCGCTCACCCTTGACTTCGATTAACGGATATCTTACCGCGATGCTCGACGGAACGATTCCGCCCGAGATGCATGAGAAGTACCTGCACATCGTGCAGAACGAAACGGAGCGGTTAACGAAGCTGACAAACGGACTGCTGTCGTTGAATAACCTGTCTTCCCGCGGCATGATTCTGGAAAAGACGGATTTTGACATCAACCGCACCATCCGCGAAACCGCGGCGTCCTTTGAGGGCACCTGCCGGGAGAAGGGGTTGAAGATTGACTTAGTCCTTACGGAGCACATCATGCTGGTGCACGCGGACATGGCGAAGATCCAGCAGGTGCTCTACAACCTGTTGGACAATGCCATCAAGTTTTCGCACAAGGGCGGCGTCGTGAAGATTGAAACGACGGAGCGCGGCGCGAAGGTCTTTGTTTCCGTGAAGGACAACGGAATCGGGATTCCGAAGGAAGACCAGAAGTACATCTACGACCGCTTTTATAAATCCGATGCCTCCCGCGGCAAGGACCGCAAGGGCACAGGCTTAGGGCTCGCCATCGTGCGCGAGATTGTCAAGGCGCATGATGAAAACATCAACCTCATCTCCACCGAGGGGGAGGGAAGCGAATTCATCTTCTCCGTCCCGAAGGCGGAGGTGATGGAGGAGACCGGAGACTGATGAGGTGTCTTTGAATCACATGAGCTGGACCAAGAATCAGGAGATAGAACTCCACATCACCGATTTAACAAGCGAGGGCGCCGGCATCGGCAAGATCGACGGCTACCCTTTCTTTGTCAAGGGCGCAATTCCCGGCGACATCATCCGCGCGGGCGTAACCAAGGTCAAAAAGACCTACGGCTACGCGCGGCTGATTGAGGTGGTAACCCCCTCCGCGGACCGCGTCACCCCGCCCTGCCCCGAAGCACACCGCTGCGGCGGCTGCCAGTTGCAGCACATGTCTTACGAAGCACAGCTTCAGTTCAAGCAAAAGAAGGTATGCGACGCCCTGACCCGCATCGGCGGTTTTGAAGTGGCAGGT
>JAFSRL010000064.1 GCA_017446125.1 Lachnospiraceae bacterium | reverse complement strand
CCCTTAGACCTTCTTCTGCACCTCATTGACAAGAATAAGATTGATATTTACGACATCCCGATTGTCACGATCACGGAGCAGTATCTGGCGTATATCCGCGCGATGGACAAGGAGGACATGGAGGTCACGAGTGAGTTTTTGGTCATGGCCGCCACCCTCATTGACATTAAATGCAAGATGCTTTTGCCCGCGGAAGTGAACGAGGAAGGCGAGGAAGAGGACCCGAGAGCGGAACTTGTCGAGAAGCTTTTGGAGTACAAGATGTACAAGTACATGTCGCTTGAACTCGAAAAAAGACAGGATTTGGCGGAAAAGGCATTCTTCCGGAATAAGGCGCTGCCAAAGGATTTGGATGACTACGAGGTGATTCCGACATTGGAGGAAATCATCGGGGACAATGACCTTCGTAAGCTGAATGAAATCTTCCAGGAAATCTTGAAGCGGCAGGAGGAGAAGGTTGACCCCATCCGTTCAAAGTTTGGCGAGATTGAACGCGAGGAGATTGACCTTGATCAGAAGCAGTTGTATGTCAGGGCATATATCCGCGCGCACGGACGGTTCAGCTTCCGTCAGTTGCTGGAGAAGCAGGCCTCGAAGTCAGAGATTATCGTGACCTTCCTTGTGATTTTGGAGGAGATGAAGCAGGGGGAAATCGAGATATCCCAGGAGGAGACGTTCGGGGATATTATCATAACGTCGAGGGTGATGAAGGAGAATGATGGAGAACGAGATTAAGATTGAAGAGATGTTGAAGGAGAAAGAAGCGGAGATGGCGGGGGAGGAGACACCTCATCCGTCAGCTGACGCTGACACCTTCCCCTCAAGGGGAAGGTCAGAAGATGAAGATGGAATCGATGCACCACAAACCGACGCGCCGGCGAGTACGGAGGAGGGGGCCGCGGTCATCGAGGCAATCCTCTTTACGATGGGGGAAAGCGTGGATACGGAGCGTCTGGCGCGTGTTTTAGGCGTGCAGAAGAATGAGCTTTCGCCCTACATCGACTACCTGAAAGAGAAGTATGAGCGCGCGGAGTCCGGCATCGGAATCCTGGAGCTTGAGGGCGCGGTGCAGCTTTGCACGAAGAAGGAGATGTACCCGTATCTCATTCAGATTGCGAAGGCGCCGAAGAAGGTGACGCTGACCGACTCGCTCCTTGAAACGCTTTCCATTGTCGCCTATAAGCAGCCCATCACGCGCATCGAAATCGAGCGCATCCGCGGGGTGAATTCCGATCACTCCGTGAACCGCTTAATCGAATTAAATCTCATTCAGGAAATCGGCCGCATGGATGCGCCGGGACGTCCTTTGATGTTCGGAACGACCGAGGAGTTCTTACGGTCCTTCGGTGTGAAGAACTTGGACGAGCTGCCCAGCTTAAACGCCGTCCAGGTCGAGGAATTTAAACGCGAAGCGGAAGATGAAGTGAATGTGAAGCTCGACATCTAGGCTAACACAACCCCCGTTTGTATATTACAGCCCGAAAGCACTTGCTGCTGAGGGCGTAAGTACGTGTGGAACAGGAGACTGTTGCACCGAGCTTTGTCGCAGACAAATCAGGATGCGAGGTGCAAGTCAACGATATGAGCGTTTATAAACGCGATTAGCGTTGACCGTATTTATTATTGTGTTATACTAAATAAGTACGAACTTTTGTGAATAATTTGAAAATTGTCAATCAATTTCATTTGGAGGGATGAGAATGAGTAACAGTTCTGAAGCAAGGAAACGGATCGAAGCGCTCCTTGACGATTACAGCTTCGTCGAGATTGGCGCGGGTGTCACTTCCAGAAGTACCGATTTTAATCTGAATGAGGAGAAAGTGCCCTCAGACGGCGTCGTCACCGGTTATGGTGTCATCGACGGCCGTCTTGTTTATGTCTACGCTCAGGATGCCGCGGTGTTAAACGGAAGCGTGGGCGAGATGCACGCGAAGAAAATCCTGCGTCTTTACGACATGGCGTTGAAGATGGGGGCGCCCGTGATCGGATTCATCGATTCCGCGGGCATGCGCTTGCAGGAGGGCGCGGACGCGCTGACTGCGTTCGGTTCCATTTACCGCAAGATGAGCGACGCAAGCGGTGTCATTCCACAGATTACGGCAATCTACGGCAACTGCGGCGGCGGGCTTGCGGTGATGAGCGCGATGAGCGACTTCACCTTCATGGAAGAGAAGGGAAAGCTCTTCGTGAATGCGCCGAATGCCATCGCCGGCAATTACACGGACAAGAACGATACGGCCTCACCTGCGTTCCAGGCGGCGAAGAGCGGCTTTGTCGATGCGGTCGGGAATGCGGATGCGCTTCCCGAAATGATGCGCGACCTGATCGGCTTCCTTCCCTCCAACAATGAAGACTCCGATCAGTTTGCGGATTGTGCGGACGATTTGAACCGCGCCTTATCTTCGGCGGACGCCGAAGAGCCTGCGGTGCTTTGTGCCGATATGGCGGACGACCACCTCTTTGTCGAGACCGGAAGCGCTTACGCGCCGGAAATGATGACCGGATTTTTACGGCTTGACGGAACCACAATCGGTGTGGTCGCAAACCGTGCGAAGAAAAAGGATGCGGACGGAAAAGAGGTCGCGACCTTTGAAAAGGCATTGACGATTGCCGGCTGCGACAAGGCAACGCGCTTTGTGAAGTTCTGTGACGCGTTTGAGATTCCCGTACTGAGCATCACGAACGTGAAGGGATTTGCCGCGACCATGGAAGAGGAATCCGGGATTGCCCTTTCCGCTTCCCGCATGGCGGCTTCCTTTGCCGCGGCGACGGTGCCGAAGGTCAACCTCATTACGGGCGAGGCTTACGGCAGCGCTTATGTGGCGATGAATTCCGCAGGCCTTTCCGCGGACATCACCATTGCGTGGCCGAATGCGAACGTGGGCGTGATGGATGCCGCAATCGCCGCAAAGATTGTTGCGGACGAAAAAGACAAGGAAGCGGTCTCAAAGGCACAGGAAAGCCTGCAGGCGGAACAGGCTTCCGCTGCCGGCGCAATCCGGCGCGGGGTCGTGGATGAAGTCATCCCTGCCGCGGATACAAGAAAATATGTGACGGGTGCGTTTGAAATGCTCTTTACGAAGCGTGAAGACAGACCCGTGAAAAAACACTTAACGGTTTAAAAGGAGAACCCATGATGAAACGGAAACTGTTAATCACCGGTATCCTGACCGTCCTGCTCTTTACGTTAAGTGCCTGCTCCGGCACCGTGAATTACAACACGGTGGAGGGCAGCCTCTATGACGAGAATGAATTCTCCGCATCTGCGATTTTGCAGATGTCGCAGGTCTTGGAGGATAACATTTTAGAGAACTGGTATGTGTCGGGAATCACACCGGACAATTTTGATCGCAGCATGATTGATCAGATGGATGACGCGGTCAGAAGCGTTTACAACTCCGGATACCGCAGCTGGTATACGGCGATTGAAGACATCGGTTATACTTCGCCGGAAACGCTTCCCTCCGATATTTCCGTCGGTGATGTGCGCTACTACATCAACGGCGACGGAATCCTGACCGTGGAAGCAAATTTGAAGGGCACCGGAGAGAACGCGCATGACGCGATTTTAGAGTACCAGGTGGACCGCCACAAGGTGCCGCTTTCCCTGGGCGTGAACGTACAGCGCTCTCTGGGCGAGAAGATGACGAATGCCGGCTTAAATACCCTTTTGGGTATGGGAATGGCGTTCTTCGTGCTCATTATTATTTCCCTTGTGATTTCGCTTTTTGCAATCCTTTCCGGGAACGGAAAGAAGAAACCCAAGGAGGCGGCAAAAGGAACGGCTGCACCCGCGACCGCAAAGGCGATTGATAATGCTGTTGCGCAGATCGCGCAAAGAGAGGAAGCGCAGACAGATAAAGAAATCGCGGCGGTCATTATGGCGGCAATCGCTGCGTATGAAGCAGACACCGGACAAAGCGGCGGTGTTGTAACGGGCATCAGACGTTCAACGGGTGAATCGTTACTTCCGCAAATGCCGGATGTGGTACCGCAGGACGGCGTCTTTATCCGGCCGGTACGAAAGCACGATAAGAGAAACTGGAAAAAAGCAATCTGAGATTGAAAGGAACGAGGAGGGTCCATCAATGAAAAACTATACAGTGACAGTAAACGGAAACGCGTATGATGTGACAGTTGAGGAAAAGGGCGGCAGTGCAGGCGCAACGAGGAAGACCCCGCCCATGCCTTCGGCGGCACCTGCAGCGGCACCCGCTCCTGCGGCAGCACCTGCAGGCGCGGCAGGCAGTGTGGAAATCGCAGCCGGTGCGGCGGGTAAGGTACTGAAGATTGATGCGGCTGTCGGACAGGCAGTGAAGAAGGGTGATGCGGTTGTGACTTTGGAATCCATGAAGATGGAAATCCCGATGGTCGCTCCGCAGGACGGTACCGTGGCGAGCATCAATGTCGCCGCCGGCGACGCTGTGGAAGCCGGCAAGGTGTTGGCAACCTTAAACTAACGTGTTGTAAAGCGGAGGATATTTCATGGAATACATAACCAATACGCTGTCTAATCTGTGGCAGCAGACCGCATTTACAACGATGTCGGGCGGCAATTACATCATGGTCGGTGTGGCGCTCGTGTTCTTGTATCTTGCGATCGCAAAGGATTTCGAACCGCTGCTTTTGGTTCCGATTTCCTTCGGCATGCTGCTCGTCAATATTTATCCGGATATCATGGCGCACATGGGTCCGAACGGCGAGGCGGGCGGACTGCTGTACTATTTCTATATCCTGGACGAATGGGCGATCCTGCCTTCCCTCATCTTCATGGGGGTGGGCGCGATGACGGACTTTGGTCCCCTGATTGCGAATCCCATCAGCTTCTTAATGGGCGCCGCGGCGCAGTTCGGCGTGTTTGCCGCCTACTTCTTCGCAATCGTGATGGGCTTTAACGACCAGCAGGCGGCAGCCATTTCCATCATCGGCGGCGCGGACGGTCCGACTTCGATCTTCCTTGCTTCGAAGCTGAACCAGACCTCGATTCTGGGTCCCATTGCCGTTGCGGCATACTCGTATATGGCGCTGGTGCCCATCATTCAGCCACCCATCATGAAGCTTTTGACAACGGACAAAGAGCGCAAGATCCGTATGGAGCAGTTGCGCCCCGTGACAAAGCTTGAGAAGATTCTCTTCCCGATCATCGTTACGATCGTGGTCTGTATGATTTTACCGACAACGGCACCGCTCATCGGTATGCTTATGTTAGGAAATCTCTTCCGTGAGTCCGGTGTGGTCAGACAGCTTCAGGAAACCGCGTCGAATGCGATGATGTACATTGTTGTTATTCTTCTTGGTACATCGGTCGGTGCGACGACAAGCGCAGAGGCGTTCTTAAACTGGACAACAATCAAGATTGTTGTTTTGGGTCTTGTTGCATTCGCAATCGGTACGGCGGCAGGTACGCGTTTGGGTAAGCTTTTGTGTGCGGTTACGGGCGGCAAGATCAATCCGCTCATCGGAAGCGCCGGTGTTTCCGCGGTGCCCATGGCGGCAAGAGTTTCCCAGAAGGTGGGCAGCGAGTACGATCCGTCGAACTTCCTGCTGATGCACGCAATGGGACCGAACGTTGCCGGCGTTATCGGTACCGCGGTTGTTGCCGGTACCTTTATGGCGGTGTTCGGTGTCTTCTGAAGAAGCCGCCAAACATGAAATCATTTACAGAAAGGATGGAACATGGGAATTAAGATTACAGAAACCATTTTACGTGATGCACATCAGTCGCTCATTGCGACGCGTATGCCCACCGACTTAATGGTCCCGATCATTGATAAGCTGGACAAGGTCGGTTACCAGTCCGTCGAGTGCTGGGGCGGCGCGACCTTTGACGCGTGTCTTCGTTTCCTGAAGGAAGATCCGTGGGAGCGGCTGCGCATCCTTCGCAAGAATTTCAAGAACACAAAGCTGCAGATGCTTTTGCGCGGGCAGAACCTTCTGGGCTACCGCCACTATGCGGATGACGTGGTGGAATATTTCGTGCAGAAGTCCATCGCGAACGGCATCGACATCATCCGTATCTTTGACTGCTTGAATGACATGCGGACTCTGGAAGCATCCGTCAAGGCATGTAAGAAGGAAGGCGGGCACGCGCAGATCGCGCTTGCGTATACCTTAGGTGATGCCTATACGGATGAGTACTGGATGGGTGTTGCGAAGGAAATCGAGTCCATGGGCGCGGATTCCATCTGCATTAAGGATATGGCGGGACTTCTTCTGCCGAAGGAAGCGGAGCGGTTGGTGAAGGCCTTAAAGAAGGCAACGCCTTTGCCGGTGCAGTTGCACACGCACTATACCTCCGGCGTGGGCAGCATGACCTATATGAAGGCGGCGGAAGCCGGTGTCGATGTCATCGACTGCGCGATGAGCCCCTTGGCGCTTGGGACCTCGCAGCCCGCGACCGAAGTCATGGTCGAGGCCTTCAAGGGAACGGAATATGACACGGGCT
>JAFSRL010000063.1 GCA_017446125.1 Lachnospiraceae bacterium | reverse complement strand
GCCGGACAGCGGCCAAGCGCCACCAGGCAAATCAAAGCGGAGCACACAAGGAGCTTATCCGCCAGGGGGTCCATAAGTTTTCCGAAGTCCGTAATCAGGTTGTACTTTCTGGCAATCTTGCCGTCGAGTAAATCCGTCAGGGACGCCACAACAAAAATAATCAAAGCAACCCATCTGTCATATCCGTTCGTAATCTCTCCGGCGCTGCCCGACCCCGCGAGCATAAATACCACGAAGAACGGGATCATGATGACTCTGAGCACGGTTAATTTGTTCGGTAAATTCATAACGCCTCCGCCAATTCTCCGATCAGGTCGTATTCACGCGCCTCCGTAACACGGACCTGCACAATGGTTCCGCTTAACAAATCTCTTGAAGCATCAAGAGGAAGCTGCAGGAACAGCATCCCGTCGATGTCCGGCATGTCCTTGTAGGTCCTGCACACATAGCAGTCCTCCTCGGGCAAATACCCTTCTATTATAGCATCCAATGTCGTTCCGACCATCTTTTTCGCGGCTTCAAACGCGATTTTCTGCTGCAGCTTCATTAAGCGCGTTCTGCGCATCTTTTTGGTCACTTCCTTGACCTGTTCCTTCATTTCGTACGCCGGCGTATCCTCTTCTGCCGAATACGTGAAGATGCCCAGCCGGTCAAACTTCAGCTCCTCGATAAACGCCGCCGTTTCGTTCACATCCTGCGCGGTTTCCGTGGGAAAACCAGTGATCAGGGTGGTCCTTAGACAAACATCCGGCATCGCTTCTCGCAGCTTTTGTACGACTGCCCTGATAGACTTAACATCCGTCTTCCTGCCCATGAGCTTTAAGATGCGGTCCGACCCCGACTGCACGGGCATATCAAGGTAATGCAGGATCTTCTTCTCCCGCTTCATCACATCAATCAATTCATCCGTGATTTCCTCCGGATAACAGTAAAGAAGCCTGATCCAGCGGATGCCGTCGATGGCGCACAGCTTTTTTAACAACGCGGGAAGACGCTTTTCCCCGTACAGATCAACCCCGTAAAGCGTCGTTTCCTGGGCGGCCAAAATAAGCTCCTTCACGCTCTGCGCGGCAAGAAAAGTCGCTTCCGCAACAAGCGCCTCCTCCGGCACCGAACGGTACGCGCCGCGCACCTTCGGGATGATGCAATAGGTGCAGTGCTTGTCGCAGCCCTCCGCAATCTTAAGATAGGCGTAGCCGGTTGTGGTGGTGAGCATGCGGGATTGCGGGGAGGGGTGAGTCATGGGGGAGTGAGTCATGGGGGAGTGAGTCATGGGGGACGGGTACACTGACTCATTTGGTATGTTCAACAACGGTGTATCGGTTTCAGAATGAGTCAGTGCACCCGTCCCCGCTGACTCACCCGAAAGACACGCATCCAACACATCCGCCAGGCTCTCTTCCTCCGCAATCTTCACAACCGCGTCGACCTCCGGAATCTCACGCGCAATCTCATCATAATAGCGGTCCGCAAGGCAGCCTGTGACAATGATGGCCTGCAGGGAACCGGCCTCCTTTAAGGACGCAAGCGCAAGAATCTCATTGACGCTTTCTTCCTTCGCATCATGAATAAAGCAGCAGGTGTTTACCACCGCTGCCTTTGCCAAGGTCTCATCATCTGTAATAGAATAACCGCGTGCCGAAAGCGATGCCAGCATCACTTCGGAATCCACGCGGTTTTTATCGCACCCTAAGGAAATAAACAGAACTTCCGTCACAAAGCTTATTCCTCGTCTTCTTCTTCGTCTTCTTCCGCTTCCGGCTTCGCATCCACCGCTTCCTCCACGGCGTCACCGATGCCGGCAATCTCCAAACGGCGGCGTTCTTCCATTTCCGCCTTCTGCTCTTCCGTGAGGATGTATACCTCGCCCTCGTTCAGCTCATCGACCGCGATCGAAAGTGCCTTTTCATTGCGTCTTGTACGCACCAGCGCCTCGTCACCCGCAATCAACTGTCTCGCGCGGCGCGCCGTTGCCATCACGATGGAATAACGGCTGGAGATGACGGGCTCCTCGCCCTCCTCCACGTTCGAATTCACCACCTGCATTAAGTCTACATAAGAAGGATGTATCATAATCGTAAAAACCTCCGTTTTGCTTCGTCAACCTGTCTATTTTATATGATGAATCAGATATCGTCAAGCTCCGCGCGAATCCTCTGAATGAACTCCTCGTTGCGCTCGGGCGTATAGTGCGCACTCCGGATCACGCGGTGCATGTGCTTGACGGTCTCGTCCACGTCGTCGTTCACAAGGATGTAGTCATAGTGCTCGATGCCCTTTGCTTCCTCCCTGGCACGCAGAAGACGCTCGCGAATAATTTCCTCCGACTCCGTCGCTCGTTTTTCCAAGCGCCGCTTCAACTCCTCCATCGTGGGCGGTGTGACAAACAATAAAAGCGCCTCCGGATACTTCGCTTTAATCTGCAACGCGCCCTGGATTTCGATTTCTAAGATAACGTCAATTCCCTCCGCGAGCTTATCTTCGACAAAGTCCCTGGGGGTGCCGTAGTAGTGCTGGCAGTAGCCGGCATACTCGATGAGCCCATCCTCCTTGACCAGCGTTTCAAACGCCTCCTCGGACAAAAAGAAGTAATCCTTTCCGTCCTCCTCGTGCGGACGCGGTGCCCTTGTGGTTGCGGAAACGGAAAGCGTATACCTGTCCTTATGCTTTTCCACCAGACGCTTAATCAGTGTTCCCTTGCCGGCGCCCGAAAAGCCGCTTACCACAACGATCAGACCTTTTTGGTTCATACACCCTCCTTATTCGATGTTCTGAATCTGTTCCCTGACCTTTTCGATACCTGTTTTCAAATTGATGGCACTGTCCGCGATGGTGACGTCCGTGGACTTCGACAAAATGGTATTTGCCTCGCGGTTCATTTCCTGTGCGAGAAAATCCAGCCGCCGCCCGATGCCTTCCTTTTCGTCACCCGTCTCCAGTGCCGTACGCACCGCTTCGATATGGGAATTTAAGCGCACCAGCTCCTCGTCCACGGCGACCTTATCCGCAAAGAGCGTGACCTCCGTTAAGAGCCTGCTCTCCTCGATCTGCTTGTCCTGTAAGAGGTCCTTCACCTTTTCCTTCAGCTTCTTCTTGTATTCCTCGATGATGACGGGCGACCTTTCGGTGATCAAATCCACATCCCGCCGCATGGCATCCATCTTTTCCAAAAGATCCTTCTGCAAAAAGGTACCTTCCCGTTCGCGCGATGCCACAAACATCTTTCCCGCCTCGCACAGCGCCTTCTCCAAAAGCTCCCAGAGCGCGTCCTCGTCCTGCGGTGCCTCCTCCGTTGTTAAAACCTCCGGATACCGCGACAAGGCGGACGCCGAAATCTCCTCCACCAGTTCAAACTCCTTCGCAATCGTTTTCAAATGCGCAAAATACTCCGCGGCAATCCCCGCGTTATACTTCACGCTGGTATCCGTCTTCGAGAAATCGTCGTACGTAATGAAGACATCCGTCTTCCCGCGTTTCATGAATTGTTTTAAGGTGTTTCTGATTTGTGCGTCGAATACATTGAACTTGCGCGGCATCTTGATTCCCAAATCCAGATACCGGTTGTTGACGGACTTGATCTCGACCGTAATCTTGCGCTTGTCGTCAGAGACCTCACTGCGTCCGAATCCTGTCATTGAATAAATCATAGCCTGTCCTTCTAACGTAAAAATCGGTTATTCCGTATCCGTTTCTTCCGGCGCCGGATCGTTCGACCATGCGCCCGCAGCTTCTTCGCTATCTTCCGCACCTGCGTCAGTGACGCCTTCGTCGACTTCTTCAGGTACTTCTTCTCCCGCTTCCACCACTTCTTCGCCTGCTTCCTCACCGGGAACGTCAACACTTTCAAAAAGACCGCCATCCGCATCAAAAGACAAATCCTCCACCATGCCAAGCTGTCTTGCGCGTTCAATGACCTGCGCGTCCGTCATCGTGCCGGAATCCGAATAGAAATAAAACAGCGCGCCCATGAGCGCCGCGGAAATGATCATTCCGATTCCGAGCCCTTTTAAATAATACTTCAGCTTCAACTGCCCTTCGTCTCCTTCACGACACGACCCTTCTTCGACAGATCGATGACAAGGGTCACTTCACCGATTCCCAAACCCAGCTCTCTTGCAATCGCCATATTCGACTTGCCCTGGTGATGCATGAGCAGAATGTGATCGTTCAACGACAACGAATCCAAATCCTTGCCGGCAAGCAGAAGATCCCTGTACGCGTTTGCACCCTTGTTGCCTGACGAAATGGGAACGACCTTCCCGTTCTTCTTCGTGCCCTCCGCCGGTGCCCCAATTACGTGAGAGCGCGACACATCGATCTTATTCATGTTCTTCTTTAAGCGCTTCTTGCGCTCTTCTTCCTCATCACGCAGGCGCTCCATCGCCGCACGCCGCATCGACGCCGTGGGTTTCACATCCCCGAACCACATACCGGTATCGTAGCTTTCCGGTTGCATCATCTTTGTGAAGGATTCCGGAATCTTCTTTTCGTTCTTGTTCACAATATCCGGAATCGAGGTGCGCTGTCCGTCAATCGTGACGCTTTCCGCAACCGTCTGGCGGATTTCCTTGCTGACCTCATGCTGCGGTAAGGGCTGCCCGTCCAGATACACGGTGTCCGGCATGATATGCTGCTGCATCATGGCAGGATTCAACGGTGGAATGGGCCCCGTCATAACCGGCACAGGGGAAGTTGCCTGCATCATTCTTGCCTGCGCCTGCGCCTTCATCTCCGCTTCGATCTTTGCAGCCTCCGCTTCGATGCGAAGCTGGCGCTGCCGCATCGCCTCCTGTTGTCTTGCGGCTTCTTCGGCCGCACGGCGACGCTCCGCATCCTCAATCTCATGCATGGAGCGCTCGAGCTCCAGGCGGTCCTGCGCGGTCTGCTTCGCGTACGCCTTGATGGACGCCAGCTCCTTCGCAAGCTCCGTGCGCTTTGCCTCCTCGAGCTGGTTGACGTTTTCCATCGCCAGATCAAGCTGTCCCTTCGCACGGGTGTAGGTCTCCTCCGCAGAGATCTTCGCGTCCTGCGCGACCTCCTTTGCTTCCTTCGCAAGGCGTGTGACCTCGGACGCCGTTTCCTTTAAATTCATGTGCTTGTCATTGAGCATATCAAACATAAAAACCACTTCATCATGGTTTTTATGAATCTCATTCATGACGGTATCGGAATATTCGCTGATGGACTGGATTTTCTCGTTGGTCATGCGGTCGAGTGCCCTGGTGGTCTTGCCGATGTTGTCACCGATCACCGTATCGACCATCTCCTGCACGTAGCGCTTGGAGCCCGCCACAATCCGTTTGACCTGATCCTTGATTTCCTTATCCAGGGTGTCTTTGTTGTATGTGTCATCATGCGCCGGAAGTACGAATCCGGCGATCATGAGAACGAGACCCACAATGATTAAAATGGAAACCGCTAAAATAATCATTCCCCTATTATACCTTAAAATCGAATCCTTTGGAAATCTGTAAATCGACCTGCCTCCCGTTCTTGTCGATTACATTTTTCGCAAGCTTTTCCATCTCCTCCCGGTCGATGCTTGCTTCCGCTTCCCTGCGGCGGCGCCCGCCGTCGCCCTGGTATTCGTTCTTCCCCTTCTCCTTTGCGTCGTGTTTTTCGTGCTGAAGCTCATCCGTCTCTTTCGTCTGGGTTACGGTGGTACGGCGTTCGTCCACCTCCTTTTTTAACTCCGAATGAAAGACGTTCTGGTCCTGCGCGATTTTTGCGTCCTCACCCTGTTTTTGTGAGTAATCGCCGGTTCGCATGATGCTTCCCTGAAAATCAATCCGGTTGATTGCCATGGTTCACCTCCCAAAAGCATACCGCTTTTAATTCACCGGTGCAATACGGATTTCTCCTTCCTTGATGATAAATCTGGAAAACCGTACCGGAGCCTTGATGTTCATCGACAAATCGGAGATTCCGATCGTCGTTCCGGGGTAACAGTTATCGTTCACGATGATTTCCGCGCGCTTCGCCTCCTGCATGAGCTCCTTCGCGCGCTCAATCTCTGCGGTATTCTTTGCAATCAGGCCTTCTAAAATCTTATTCTGTGTCAGGGTCTGCTGCGCAAACTTCGTCTGCTGCTCGTTTAGCTTTGCGCCGGACTTTAAGAGCTTCATGAAATTCTGCAGCGTGGGCTGAATGGCTTCGCGCTTCTTTTCCGCGTCCGCGATCTGTGCCTGCATCTTCTTGACGCGCTCCTTGACGGTCGGGTCAACCCCCACCTCCACAAGCGTGTTTGCGCCCATTTCGCTGCCCAAGGTCTTTGCGGTGATGCGCTCCTTGGCGCTCACCTGGCTGCCGGAAATGAAGCCGCGCTTTCCGTCGACATAAATCTCCGTGCCCGCCATCACCTTCGAGTGCATGATGGACTCCGCACTCACCGTGCCGCCTGCCCTGACGGACGCGGATTCGATGTACTTCGTCACGACGTTTCCGCCGGCAACGATCTCGCCCTTGCCCATGCCGTTGATGCCGCGGTTTAAAACCACGTTGCCCTTTGCGTTGATCTTTGCGCCGGCAACGCTGCCCTTGACCTCCACGTCGCCCGTCGCGTTGACTTCAAAGCCCGTATCCACATCGCCGGAAATGACAATCGACCCGTCATACTTTACGTTGCCGGTTGACACGTCGACGTTATCCACGGTGTAGACGTTCGAGACCATGACCTCGCCCTGGTTTAAGCTCACATGGCCGGAAACCCCGGCGGACAGCGTTAATTTGTCCTCCGAAATCACGCAGTTCTTATTGCCCTTTAAATCCAGGTGCTTCACCTGCTGCGGGGAAACCGGCTTATCATAAATACTCCAGCCGTCCTCGCCCAAATCCTCCGGTGTCAGCTTCGCAAGCACGTCTCCCGCCTGGCAGTGACAAATCAAATCCAGGTTGAAGAAGTCCACCGTACCGTCTTCCTTGATCTTAGGTTTTGCGTGCAAATCCGAATTGAACATGTACTCGATGGAAGCGTCCACGCCTTCCTTCACGGGCTTTCCTTCCGCGACCACAAGCTCAGTGCAGTACATTCTTTTTGCGAAAAACGCCTCGACGGCGTCCTTTTGCACGCCGTAAGTGATGTTCTTGTAAGAAAGGTCCGTCAGGACCTCCTGCGCCGTCATGAGCTCCCCCTGAGCACCGTCAGAGGGCGGGTAGAAGTAGGCGGTCGCCATCATTTCATCGTCGGAAACCGTAAGACGGTAAGATTCGCGTTCCGGTAAGATTTTCGCTTCGGTAAAGACAACGACATTCCCGTCCGCATTCGTCACTGCCGTATCAACGGCCTTGATATCGTACTGAATGTTGCGGGTGTCCAGGTACTCCCTGACATCCGCCGTTAGAATTGATTTCCCGCCGTCCGTGGGCGGAAAGACCTTGACCCCCGTGCCATTTTCCGTGATCGACAACTGGAAATATCCGTTCATAAGCCTCCCTCTCTTTTCTCCCCCTTTTGCTTATCCGGTTAACAATCCCATATACTTGCCCAGCTTGTCCTTCATCTTCTGCAGCGCCCTGGTATGAAGCTGCGATACGCGCGATTCCGAAACCTCTAAGACATGCGCGATTTCCTTCAGCGTCAGTTCCTCGTAGTAGTACAACAGAACGACCTTCTTTTCTTTTTCCGTTAAGCCCTCCAAGGCCTCCGCAAGCTTCTCCTTGAGCTCCTGCTTTTCGATGGCCTCCTCCGGTCCCTCGAAGTGGGAATTGCCGGAGGTGTCCTGCGCAACATCCGCGCCGGATTCCATGAACTCGTTCAAGGAAACGACGTTCGTCACCTTCATCTGGCTCTGCCAGTTGACGTACTCTTCCTCTGAGATGTTCATCTTCGCGGCGACTTCCGCGTCGGTGGCGACGTGCCCCTTTTCCGCCTCGACCTCGCGGATTGCCAGATCGATCTTCTTCTGACGGTCTCTGATGGTTCTGGGAATCCAGTCCATCTTCCGGATCTGGTCCAAAATCGCACCGCGGATTCGTAAGGACGCGTAGGTTTCGAACTTCACGTCCTTCATCGTGTCGAACTTGTCAATCGCGTCGATGAGGCCGAAGATGCCGTAGCCCACCAGATCGTCGTATTCCACGTTGAACCCTAAGTACATCGAAAGCCTGCCCGCTACCAACTTGACAAGCGGTGCGTACTCCAAAATCAACTGCTCCCTGACGTCGTCCGTCTTATGCTTTTCGTACTCTTTCCAGAGCTTCGCCTTGCCTGCTTCGTCCATCGTATCTGTTTCTTGTTACGAGACCGCCTCTTCCATTTCCTCCGGCGCGTCCGTATCCTCGAAGTTCTCTGTCGCCTCCGAGGCTTCTTCCTCCGCGGCACGCTGCGCCGCCTCTTCCAGAATCCGGATTCGTTCCGCCTCCGCGCGTTCCGTATTCACCTTCTCAAAGTATTCCAGCATCCACTCAAAACAAAGACCCAGAATCAGGAACAATACCATGACGCTAAACAAAATCACCAGCCAGCGTCCGAGCTCATATCCCTGTAAATACGTATAAATCGAAACAACCGCCGCCGCGCTTAGCATAAACACCGGCGGAATCAGTTTCCGTTTCGGTTTTGGATCCGGTTTCTTCTCCTGCTGTTCCGTTGCTTCCGTCATATCGTTTTCTCCGGCTTCCCGACCGCCTTGATGACGTAATCTCCGGTCTCAGGATAAAAGATGACCGTACGTCCGTAAGAGTCACCGGTATCCTGTGCCAGCACGGGAATCCGCAGTTCCTGTAATTTTTTCAAACACGCGGCCATGTTCCTGTCACCCACGCGCATCGCACCGCCGCCGCCCGAGAACGCAAACATCTGGGCGCCGCCGGCAATCTTCGCAACCAAGCGCGCCTTCAAAGCGCCCTTTGCGACGACCTGCCGCACAAGCTCCTCGATGCCGGTATCCGCAAATTTGGGGATATTGACCGTTGCCGCTTTAATTTCCGTAGAATCCGGCAGCATGACATGTGCCAGTCCGCCGACCTTGGTCACCGGATCCCTGATTGCGACACCGACGCAAGACCCCAGCCCGATGGTCGTAATCGAATCCGGACTGACGCAGATATTTAAGTCTGCCATTCCCACTTTGATCAGATTGTTCAAAAAACTTTACCCGTTATCCACATCGCTGACGCCCAGCGCCTTCAATATCTTCTTCCAGGATTCCATGTCGGGAAGCAAGATAAAGTACCCGTTTAGGTCGCTGTCGTCGAAAAACTTTGTTTCAATGAGCATGATGTAGTCACCCATCATGCCGAATTCAATCGCCGGTACCGAAAGAATCGCGCCCGCCATATCGACCGCGATATACGGAACCGATGGAATCATCTTTAAGTTCGTCAGCATCGACATCGAATTCAAATACGAACCGGTAATGATGTTCCCGATCTCCTGCAAAGCGGAAAGCTCGATTTCCGTAAACCCTTCCGAATCGTCCTCCGGCTCCTGCTGCATCATCTTATTGACCAAAATCTTCGCACTCTTGACACCGGACAAAAACATAATCGAACCGTCGATGTCGCCCTCCACGGCAAGATAAATTCCCGCCATGATCTGGTCCGCGCCGCCCATCAGATCGCCGACTTCCTTAAAATCCAAAAGCCTGACCTGCGGCACATTCATATCGACCTTGGTGTCGAGCATCTGGGCAAGCGCGCTGGTCGCGTTGCCCGCCCCGATGTTGCCGATTTCCTTCAAGATGTCAAGATATTGTGATGTCAGCCGTTCAAAACTCAGTTCACCCAAGGCAGTCTCCTTCCTTCGAGCATTCCTTCGAGCATAAAATCAAGTCTTACTTGTTGTCCTTCTTGCCTTCCTTCTTGTCTTCCTTGCGGGCATTCGCTTTTCCGTCGATGTTGTCAAGCTCAATCGAGGCAAGATCCAGAATGGATACCAGCCCGCCTTCGTACTTGCCGACACCGGTGATAAAGCTTGCCTTTGCGGAATTGGGGTCGTGCGCGACCTTTTCGATGTTGTTCGTGTTCAGGGTCAGTACCTGATAGACCTCATCCACGATGACACCGATCAAGTCGTCAGACTCCGTCTTGATGATGACGATACGGCTCTTGTCCGTAATCTCGTCGTCATCCATGTCCATGACAAGACGTAAGCTCATAACGGGGACGATGGTTCCGCGGATGTTGATCACGCCCTTGATGTATTCGTCCACCTTCGGTACACGGGTAATTGCCGGAATCCTGACGATGTTGTCGATGTACTTGATGTTGATTCCGTACTGTTCCCCGCCTAACTTGATCACGATATATTGAATATTTTCTCCGCTTTCAGCGGCCATCAATGC
Organism: Lachnospiraceae bacterium; assembly: GCA_017446125.1. Taxonomy (GTDB): domain Bacteria; phylum Bacillota; class Clostridia; order Lachnospirales; family Lachnospiraceae; genus Butyrivibrio. The sequence continues at coordinate 18,353 of JAFSRL010000063.1, read as the reverse complement.
ATCCATGTGATTCCCTCCGTTCCTGTTCAAACCAAAGCGTTCGCGTCAAGGATGAGCGCGATACCGCCGTCACCTAAGATCGTTGCGCCTGAAATGAACTTGCACCGTTTCATGTACTTGCCCAAAGGCTTGATAACAATCTCCAACTGTCCGATCAGAGTATCGATGACAAGTCCGGCAAGCTGTTCGCCCTTGCGGACGATAACGACCACCATGTCGTCCTCCGGTGCCCTTGTCGATTCGCACTCCAGGGTCTTGTTCATGAACACGAGCGGAATGACCGTGTCTCTTAAGTTGATGACCTCGCGGTTCTCCACGAACTTGATCTCGCTGGGCTTGACGTCCTCGATTGTCTGGATGGAATCCAGCGGAATCGCGTACTTCTCTTCGCCCACCTCGACCATCAGTGCCTGGATGATGGCAAGTGTCAGCGGCAAGCGGATGATCCAGGTGCTGCCTTCGCCAAGCTTTGTCCTGACATCCTCCTCCCCGGATAAGGACTCGACCTTGCTCTTGACCACGTCAAGTCCGTCACCGCGGCCGGAGATTTCCGAAACCACCTTCGCGGTCGAGAATCCCGGATTGAAGAGCAGGTTGATGATGGCCTTTTCGCTCATCGCCTCCGCCTGCTCGGGCGTCACCACACCGCGCTCAATCGCACGCTGCTTGACCGCCTCCGCGTCAATGCCGTTACCGTCGTCGCCCACCTCGATGACAACGTTGTTGCCGTCCTGGAAGGCGTGTAAGAAGATCTGTCCGACTTCGGGCTTGCCCCGCTCCAGGCGAACCTCTGTGGGTTCCAAACCGTGGTCCGCACTGTTTCTGAGCAGGTGCATGAGCGGATCGCCGATCTCGTCCACCACGGTACGGTCCATTTCCGTGTCTTCACCGGTCATGGTCAGTTCCATCTTCTTGCCCAGCGACTTGTTCAGGTCACGGATCATGCGCGGGAACTTCTGTAAGGTATTTTCCAGAGGAACCATTCGAACCTTCATCACGGATTCGTGCAGGTTCGTGGTCACGCTCTCCAGATACTCGATCTGACTGGTCACCGCCTTATCCACAGCGCCGGAGGACGTCGCCGCACTGATGAGCGAGTTCTTCGCGATGATCAGCTCGGAAACCAAGTTCATCATGACGTCCAGCTTGTCGATGTCGACACGGACGGTTCTTGACACAACCGGTTTTCCGACCGGCTTCTTGTCGCCGCCCTTTGCCGCGGGTGCCGCTGCCGGTTTTGCCGCAGGTGCAGCTGCGGGCGGGGCCGAAGCCGCTTTGGGTGCTTCCGCCTCAGGCGTTTGTGCCGCAGGCGCAGCCTCTTCCGCGCCTTCCTGCGCTTCCGCATCCTGTGCGGCGCCGCCCAAATCATATTCACCGATTTCCGCCTTCTCGATTTCGGAAACCGACTTCACGATTTCCACGACCTTTTCGGGCGCCTGGTCGGTGATGAAGATGAGGCAGAAGGTCAAGTCAAAGCGCTCATCCTCGATGTCCTGTGTGGACGGATCGGAAACCACGACTTCACCGATGTCTTCCAATCCCTTAAACACCAGAAAGGCACGCGCAGCCTTCAAAATACAGGTTTCTTCGACAAAGACCTGCACGCCGTAGACATGCTTGCCTTCGTTCTTTGCTTCTTCCAAAGCCGCCTTCGCGGAAGGCTCCAGCTTAATCCGGTACCACGGAGCGTCCGCGTTGCTAACAGGTGCCGCAGGCGCAGCCTCTTCCGCGCCTTCCTCCGCGGTGTCTTCCGCGGCAGCTTCCTTTTCCTCCGCAGCCGGAGCAGCCGCCGCACCGCCGCCGCCCGCACGGATGTCCGCGAGTGCCTTAATCAGGTTCGCGTTGTCTTCCGTGCCTTCGTCCTGTGTCTCCGTGATGTTGTCAACGTATGCCTGCACGGCATCGAGGCACTGGAACAGCGTGTCGACAATGTTCGGCGTAATCTTTAAGGTACCGTTACGCACGTCCGAGAACACGTCCTCGATGTCGTGCGTCAAATCCTGCATCCGCTTATATCCCATGGTGCCGGCCATACCCTTCATCGAGTGTGCGGCACGGAAAATCTCGTTGATGCAGTCCTCGTTGTCCGGCTCCTGCTCGAGCGTCATGATGCTGTCGTTCAGGGCCTGCAAGTGTTCTTTCGCTTCATCAAGAAAGACTCCCAAATACTCGCTAACATCCATATCGCTTTCCCTCCATATTGATTATGAATGGTTGGTCGCGTTAAGGGTCTTTCTTGTCCGGCTTCCCCCTTTCAGGTCACGCCGGCGTTTAACACAATCTCCGTCGCGATTCCCGAAAGCGGTACCACCTGGTCGGTCAGACCGCTTGACGCAACTGCCTTCGGCATGCCGTACACCGTGGAGGTGTCCGCATCCTGGGCAATGACATGTACTTTCTTTTTCTTTTTCAGGTTCCTGATTCCTTCAGTTCCGTCCGCACCCATGCCGGTCATGACCACACAGACGATTTCGTCATAATCGCTGTCCGCCAGGGACTCGTACATGTAGTTTGCGCAGGGCTTGACACCTTCTCTGGGCGGTGCCTCCTTAAAGCGGATCGTGTGCTTGCCGTTTCTGGTCAGGATTTCCATGTGGGTCCCGCCTCTGGCAATGTACACGTATCCTGCCCTGATTTCTTCGCCGTCCTCCGCTTCCTTGACGCTTAACTCGGAAAGTGAATTCAGCCGCTCCGCTAAGGAGGCGGTGAAGCCCACCGGCATGTGCTGTACCAAGACGACCGGAGTTTTCAAGTTCTTCGGCAGGTGGGGGATCACCGACTGTAAGGCTCTGGGGCCTCCGGTCGAGGAAGCGATCGCGACGATGCGATTGCCCGTGACCTTGCTTGCCGAGTGGGATACAATGTCCGCGACCTTCCGTTCCGCCTGTATGTCCTGGATCGAAAACGCTTTTGTATCCGCCGCTCTTGACTCCGATACCGCGTACAGCGTGTCGAGCATCTCCTTCGAGAAGGAACCCGCCCGGCATTCCGCCGCAGTGGAGGGCTTGTGGATGAAGTCCAGCGCACCCAGCTCCAATGCGTCCATCGTCACCTTTGCGCCGTCCGTCGTGTCCGTGGAGAGCATCATCACTCTCGCGTGAATCCCCGCCTTGCGTAATTCCTTCAACAGAGTAATGCCGTCCATTCGCGGCATATTCACGTCGAGGACGACCGCGTCATACATCTGTTTCTTCAGATATTCCAACGCTTCGAGGCCGTCGCTCGCACGGTCTTCCACAGAAAACCTCGGATCACTATTTATAATAGCACCCAGCACACTTCGCATGAGTGCAGAGTCGTCAACAAGCAGTATTTTTTTCATAATATTTGGCAAATTTTCTTAAAAATCGTTACAATTCACTCATCTTTTTCGATTTCTTCGCTCTTCTTCGAAAATAAAGTGAATAATCTCTTCTCTTTCCTCCTCGTTGATATTGACATACTGGACACGGTGTTCGTATTGTCCGGGTTTATTAGGAAGCTCCTGCACCTTGATGACCTTTCCGATCAGGCGGTACTCCTTGTCAGAGTCATGCGTAATCAGATGATAGATGCAGCAGATGAGCGAATCCTCCTCGTAATGGTAATTGCCCACAAAGCGTAAGCCCCCGCCGGAGATGTCGACGATGACACTGTGCTTTAAAGGAAGCGCCGGGTCCGGCACAAGCATGCCGTTTCTTGAAATCGTATCAATCTCCTCTTCCTTCAACAGACGCTGCCACATGTCAAGGGCGCAGGAGAAACGATAGTACTCACGGCGCTGGTACTTACGTAAGTTACTCGTCAAGTCCATGACGAGAATGTAGATGTTGTTGGAGCGGTACCGGTCGATGATTCTCGCAAAGCACTGGTAAAGCCCCTTCGGCGTATAGAAGTACAAATCGTATTCATCGTCCACCTGCAGAAGAACGAGCTTTCCTTTTTCGGTGGGCATCATGATTTCAATCCGATCGTCCGAAAGGATGTCGTAAATCCGGCTTTCGTGGTTTTTCTTCTTGCCGCCCACGACCGCATTGTTCAGCTTCACCATGGGTTGCAGATCGAGTTTGGTTCCGGGTCCGATATAATCTGTTAACATGTCTCTTCCTCCTAAGCCCCGGCCTCATCCAGTTTTCGTCCCGTAATGATGTGGGAGAAAAAGGCGGCCATGCCACGTTTCTTGACTTCGACGACTGCGCCCTCCTTCCGGTTCAGGCGCGCTGCAATCTGTTCGAATGCCTTTGCGCTTCTTGCATTCGGATACTGAATGGAAACCGGCGTCTGCTGCATCACGCTGCGTTCCAGTTGCGGATCGTACGGGATTGCCCCCAAATACGAAATGGGAAGCTTTAAGTACTTCGCCACGACGGGGTTTAATTTGTTGAAGAGCGCATGTCCGTCCGTGTCCGAATTCACCCGGTTCGCCAGCACCTTGATCACCGTATTCTCGCCGGAGAACCTGGGCGACTGCTTCAATGCCTTCAGGAGCGAATACGAGTCCGTGATGGAGGTCGGTTCCGGTGTCATCACTAAAATGATCTCGCCGGATGCAACCAAAAACTCCAGTACCGCGCCCCCGATGCCGGCGCCCGTGTCTACGATAATGGTATCGGCAATTGCGTCGAGTTCCGCAAGGTTTACAATGATATATTCGAGGTATTCCCTGCTTAAATTATACATTCCGGAGATGCCGCTGCCGCCGGAGATAAATCCCACGTCATGCGGTCCCCAGGTGATGATGTCCTTGATGTTCTTGCCCTGATAAATCAAATCGCACAGGTTGTGCTTGGGCACCGTCCCGAACATGATTTCAATGTTCGCCAGCCCGAAGTCCGCGTCTAAAATAATCACGCGCTGCCCCATCTTACGGAACTGGATTGCAAGGTTGATCGCGGTGTTGCTCTTTCCCACACCGCCTTTTCCGCTCGTCACCGTGATGACGCGCGCCAAGGGCCTTGCGGGCAGTGCTTCGTTATTCTGCTTGATGATATTCCTTAACTTTTCCGCCTGGTCCATACTCACCCCAATAAGTCACGCACAACGCTCTGCGCGTCAAAAACAGCGATGTCATCCGGAACATCCTGCCCGTTCGTAATGTACGACATGGGCGCACCGGTGTGCATCCGGATGTTATAAAGATTCCCCGCGAGCCTGGTCTCGTCCATCTTGGTGAAGATTAACTTATATTTTACCATATTCGAATACGCGTCCGCGATTTCAATGAGGTCGCGGTACTTTGTGCTCGCGCTCAAAACAAGGAAGATGTCCGCATCCATTTTCTCAAGCACGGCGCGGATAAAGGACATCGTGTTGTCCATCTGTTCCTTGTTGTTGATGGAATGCCCCGTCGTGTCCAGCATGACGTAGTCATAGTCCTTGAAATCGTTGTACGCCTGCAGCATCTCGTCCGTGGAGTAAATGACGCGGAAGGGAATGTCCAAAATCGAGGCGTAGGTCTTTAACTGATCCGTCGCGGCAATCCGATAGGTATCAACCGTCAAAAGCGCCACCTTCTTCTTTTTCGTGATAATGAGCTGGCTTGCGAGCTTCGCAATCGTCGTCGTCTTACCGACGCCCGTGGGGCCGATAAAAATTTCCGCCCGGACCTTGCCCGCATTCTCCGTGATGGTCTCTGGGTTGCCGAACTTCAAGACCATCTTTTGGTAAACATTTGACAGCGCGTACTCCAGCGGAAGACCGGGCTTATTCACCTTGCCGATCTCGTCCGTCAACTGGTTCGCGTAACGCTCGTCGACCTCGTTCTCAAGCAGCGTATTGTAAAGCACCTTGACGAAGTTCATGGTTTCTTCTTCGACCTGGTCCTTTTCCTCCTTCTCCTTCAACGCAGCGTTGTCCTTGTCCTTTTGCGCGTCCACGGGGAAGAGGGACTTGCTCTCCTCCTTGATGATTTTCTTTTCCAAAAGGTCATGCAGGGAGTCAATCTTTTCTTCAATCTGTGCCGCCTTCTGTTCCGAAATGGCGCTCGAAGGCGCAGGCGTGCTTAGCGCACCGACATTGCTTGCGGCACGGGCCGCCTCCAAGGACTTCTTCATCTGGATGGCTTCCTCGGAGGGCTGGTAGGTTTCGGTTTCCGTTTCCTTTGCGGACGCAGCCAAAGACTCAAGCGCACTCTTAGGTCTGTCCTCGCTCACACGCAAAGGCGGAATCTTTCCGTCCAGCGCCGCCTTCGAAATCTGAGACGCGGCACTTTCCTTGGGCTGCACCTTGTCGCGGTAAGGCTCCAGGGGGTCGTACTCCTGCGGCGTAATCGTGGTGCCGCTGCGCTCCTCCTCGTCCTCCAAAGCGACCGTGACTTCCGTCTGCGGCGCGCGCAAAAACGCGAAGAGGCCGTACTTCTTCACGGGGCGCACATTCATCACGACGATGCCGTCGCCCAGCTCCTTCTTTGCCGCATCCGTTGCTTCTTTTTCTGTTTTTCCCGTAAACTTTTTGATGATCATGCTGTTCTTCTCAATCCATATTCCTTATGCTTCAAACGGAAATCATGCCGACGCTCTGCAGCTCGATTCCCGGCTCCACTTCGCTGTACGAGATGACCACGAGATCCCTGTAATAATCCTCCGTCATCTTCTTGAAGTACATACGCACGATGGGGCTTGTCATGACAATCGGTGTCTTGCCGAAGTCCTCGAGCTTCTTGACCTCCTTGCCGGTCGCGCTCAAGATTGCCCTTGTGCGTTCGGGGTCTAACGTTAAGTACGCGCCCGTCTCCGTCTGCTTGACGCTTGCCATAATCTCCTGCTCGATTGCCGGGTCGAGCGTCACGACACTCGTCGTATCGTTCGCCTCAAAGAACTTTAAGTAAATCGCGCGCTTCAGAGCCTGTCTGACATACTCCGTTAGGATGTCCGTGTCATGCGTGCTTGGCGCGTAATCCGCAAGCGTTTCGAAAATGGTGACCAGATCGCGAATGGAAACGCCTTCGCGCAGCAGGTTCTGCAGGACCTTTTCGATTTCGCCCAGACCCATAAGCTTGGGTGTGAGTTCCTCCACCAGCGCCTGATGGTTCTCGCGCAGGTTGTTGACGAGGTTCTGCACATCCTGACGCGTCAACAGCTCCGCAATGTGCTGTCTGATGATTTCCGTCAAGTGCGTCGCGATGATGGACGGCGGGTCGACGACCGTGTAGCCTAACGACTCCGCACGCTCACGCTGCGACTCCGTAATCCAGATTGCCGGTAAGTGGAAGGACGGTTCGTACGTCGGGATGCCGGTGATTTCGTCCTCGACATGTCCCGGGTTCATTGCCATATAGTGGTCGAATAAAATCTCGCCCTCGGAAATCTGGATGCCCTTGATCTTGATGATGTACTGGTTCGGGTTCAACTGGATGTTGTCGCGCAAACGGATGATGGGCACCACCGTACCAAGCTCCAACGCAATCTGTCGTCTGATCATAACGACGCGGTCCAACAGATCGCCGCCCTGGTTGACGTCCGCCAACGGAATGATGCCGTAACCGAATTCCAGCTCGATGGGGTCGACCTGCAAAAGCGAGTTGACATTCTCCGGCTGTCTGATTTCCTCCGCGCTCGACTCCTCCTCCGCGACCTCGCCTTCCGTTTCCGCAACTTCAATCGTTGCCTGGATGGAGCGCCCGCCGATGATGAAGATTAAACCAAGCGCCACATACAGCACGTTCGGCAGGGGCGAGAAGATTCCCAAAAATGCGATGATGGCACCGACCAGGTACATCGTCTTGGGCATGCCGAAGAGCTGGTGGATGAGCACCTTTCCGAAGTCCGCTTCCTTCGCGCCCTTTGTGACAAGTAAGCCGGTTGCAAGCGAAATCAGGATGGAAGGAATCGCGGAAACCAGTCCGTCGCCGATGGTGAAAATCGCGTAGGTTTCCAGCGCCGTATTCACGTCCATGCCGCGGCGCAAAACACCCATCGCGATACCGCCCACGATGTTGATGCCGGTGATGATAAGACCCGCCGTCGCGTCTCCCTTAACGTACTTTGTCGCACCGTCCATGGCGCCGAAGAAGCTTGCCTCTTCCTGAATCTTCATTCTTCGTTCCGCCGCTTCCTTATCCGTGATGGCGCCGGTGTTCAAGTCCGCGTCGATGGCCATCTGTTTACCGGGCATGGCGTCCAAAGTGAAACGCGCCGTGACTTCCGAAACACGCTCTGAACCTTTGTTGATGACGACGAACTGAACGATGACGAAGATGATGTATACAATCACACCGATGACCAGATCGCCCGCACCGACGAAGTTACCGAAGACCCGGATGACCTGTCCCGGTTCCCCGTCCGCAAGAATGAGTCTGGTCGAGGAAACGTTTAAGGAAATACCGAAGACAGTACGGATCAAAAGCACCGTCGGATACAGCGACATGTCAAGCGCTTCGCGTGCAAACATCGAGGTGAACATAATCGTGAAGGCAAGCGCCATGTCAAACGCCAGGAGGATATCCATGAGGACCGCCGGAATCGGGATAATCATCATGATAAAGGCCGCAACCACATAGATTGCGATACCGTAATCCAATATGCGTGCTCTTATCGTCTTAGCAGTCATAAATTACAGCCTCCCCTGCAAGTGGTACACATACGCCAGCACTTCGGCGACCGCCTGATACAGCTCCGGTGGAATCTGCTGACCCAATTCAACGTTCGTATATAACATCCGCGCAAGCGGCTTGTTCTCGACGATTTCGATTTCGTTCTCCTTCGCGATTTCCTTAATGCGCTGTGCGATTAAGTCCGCTCCCTTCGCGATCAAAACGGGTGCCTCGTCCACGCCCTGATCATAACGGATGGCACAGGCATAATGCGTCGGGTTCGTGATGACGACATCCGCCTTGGGCAGCTCCTGCATCATGCGGCGGCGGCTCGCCTCCTGCATGCGCTGACGCTGCTTGCTCTTGATCTGCGGATCGCCTTCCGCTTCCTTGAACTCGTCCTTGACCTCCTGCTTCGTCATCATCATGTCCTTATGGAACTCGCGCCGCTGGTAAATCAAATCGATGATGGCAAGGATCAGATACACTGCCGCCACACGCAGTCCCATGTTCACGACAAGGTTTCCCAGCATCTGGATGCCCTGGAACAGCGGGATGTCATATAACAAAAAGATGGACTCCTGCTGGCTTAACAGGTAAAAGTACACGGTGCCCACAATGAAAATAATCTTCAAAAGGCTCTTGCCCAGTTCAAAGAGCGACCGTACGGAAAAAATCTTTTTGATTCCCTTCGCGGGGCTCAGCTTCGAGAGCTTCGGCTGCATGGGCTTTGTCGTAACCTTCCAACCCACCTGTAAAAGGTTGGTCAAAAACGCGATGACAAACCCCGCAATGAGGAAAGGCAGTGTCCAAAGCAGAATTCTGGTCAGCATGAGTCCGAGCATGGACTCGATGGCGCGCACGGGAATGTCTCCGTCGTACATTTTAATCGTTTCCGGAATCTCGTTGTAGACGTGGTTGAACATCTCCAAAAACTCTTCGCCCATGGTGCCCACGTAAAAACGGATCATTAAAAACAGTGCAAAAAGACCGAAGGCATTCGAGATTTCCTGGCTCTTCGCCACCTGTCCTTCCTTGCGGGCGTCCTCTAATTTCTTGGAGGTGGGCTCCTCTGTCTTATCCGCCCCGCCGTCGTCCGCGAAGAACTGCAGATTCAGTTGTAATAGCTGCGCTTGTGTCATATACTCCCGTTTAAATTCAATCCCCTGTATGGTCTTTCCTACGGCTGCAAGCCGTAAGTAAACTCTCTCATCATCTCGCGCATGTTGGTAAAGATAAATTCCGCAGCGCCATAGAGCATCATGCTCGTCATCAGCAAAATCGACAGTCCCACCAGCACCTTAATCTGGATACCGACCGCGAACATGTTCATCTGCGGTGCAACCTTTGCGAGCACACCCAAAATCGCGTTCAGCATAAAGGTCACGATGAATACCGGCAAGGTAATCCGAAAGCCCACAACGATGTAGGTTCCCATGAACCGGATCACGGACGCAACTAAGGTCTCTGAGTGAAACACCGCGCCGTTTACGGGAATCAGGGAAAACGAGTCCACGATTGCCCGTAGGATAAACCGGTACATGCCGCTCACAATGAGCATCCCGAACACCACCTGCTGGTACAACACACCGGTGATGGTCACACTCTCCCTGGACATCGGGTCAAACATCTGCGTCATGGAGAGTCCCGTCTGCATATCCACCATCTGTCCCGCAAAGGCGGTGATGAAGTTGCACAGCATCGCGCCAAATCCGATGATCAAGCCCGTCGCCACTTCCTTTAACACGATGACGGAATACCCGAGCACTGTGTCGTACTCAAGACGTTGTATCGGTACAACGCCGAAGAGCACGATGGAAACAAACACCGCAAACAGCACCTTCACGCGGTTGGGCACATTCGTCATCGAAAAGAACGGTGCCGTCACCATGAATGACGCGACCCGCATCAATATCAGCAAAAAGTATTCAAGGTCGCCGTAGCGGAAGGTAATATCAAGCATTGCCGCTACCGGATATAAATGCTGAAATCATCCCACAAGGTATGAATGTAGGTGATTAACTGTGTCAGCATCCAGTTGCCCAAAAGAATAATCCCCAAAAAGGTGATGATAATCTTGGGCACAAAGGTTAAGGTCTGTTCCTGAATCGATGTCACCGTCTGGAAAATCGAGACAATGAGACCAATCACCAGCGAAATCAATAATATCGGTGCGGCGACCTGGATCACCAAAAACAATGCGTTTCTTGTAATATCCGCTACATCACTTGTTTGCATAACCTACTCCCTCAGAATCAGTAAAAGGTTCTCACAAGGTTTCCTAACACAAGGTTCCATCCGTCCGCAAGGACGAAAAGCAAAATCTTAAACGGCATCGAAATGGTCGTGGGCGGAAGCATCATCATACCCATACTCATTAAGACACTCGCGACCACCATGTCGATAACGATAAACGGCACATACAGTAAGAAGCCGATAATAAACGCGGTCCTTAATTCCGAAACCAGAAAGCTTGGTACCAGAATCGTATTCGGGATGGAATCGAGCTCTCCGTCCCACTCCGTACCCGCAATGTCCATAAACAGCCGCACATCGTCCACCTGCGTCTGGCGGTACATAAAGGTGCGAATGGGCGCCATGCCGCGCTCAAACGCCTGCTCCTGTGTGATTTCACCGCGTTCAAAGGGCAATACGCCTTCGTTGTATGCCTGTGTGATGGTGGGCTGCATGATAAAGAACGTCAAAAACAGCGCAAGCCCCAGCAATACCTGGTTGGGCGGCGCGGTCTGTGTCGCAATCGCAGCACGCGTAAAATGCAGCACGACAATGATGCGTGTAAAGGACGTCATCATAATGAGCAAAAGCGGCGCAATCGCAATGAGCGTTAAAATAATCAAAATGCGCAGCGCGCCGTTGATCGTGCCGTTGCCGTTGTCGTACTGAATCGTTACGGTATTCGCGATGTTGAGTTCGGAAAGCTGTTCCGCGTCTTCGTCAGACCCGGGTTCTCTGATGTTGGTACGCTCTTCCTGCGTACCGGTAAGATTGGTGTCGGGATCGACGGTTGGGTCCGTCGGTGTGGTATCGTCTATGACCTGGGAGGGGGTGTTGGTTCTGGGATCGATGGGTTCGTTCGCTAAAACTTCAGGCACCGCAAAAAGAAGAAACGAGATCATCAGGGTGGCGAGGGAGGCTGTCGTTACAAACTTCTTCACCAATCCCGATAGATTCTCTCTTCCCCTTTGTTCCATTCCTACGTAATATCTCCTGCCCCTTACGATTGTATATCGGAAGCGTCATTGCCTTTGTTTTTGATAAAAGACAAGACGTCCTTGAAATTACTCCCTTCCTTTTGTGCGGTGTTTAACTTCACGAGTTCATCCGACGTCAGTTCCGCAAGCTTTGTAACGGTATCTTTACATACCGCGATTGCAACATAGGTCCCGCCCAGTCGTATGATTTGCACATACTGCGTGGCCGTCAGACGATATGTCTCAATCACTTCGATGTTACCCCCGCTGCTTTTCACCTGCTGAAACCTTGCGATGTACCGCGTCGTTACAAACGCCGCCGCCATCACAAGGATTAGGATGATGAGAATCGTCAACAGCTGCAGGATATCATCCGCCGGCATTTATCCGATAACCTTTTTTACCGCCTCCAGAACACGGTCCGCCTGGAACGGCTTGACGATGAAGTCCTTTGCGCCGGCCTGGATGGATTCGATAACCATCGCCTGCTGGCCCATCGCCGAGCACATGATTACGGTTGCGTTCGGGTCGCCCTGCTTGATTGCCTTCAGCGCCTGGATGCCATCCATTTCGGGCATGGTGATATCCATCAGCACCAGGTCGGGCTTCAACTCGTTGTACTTCTCGACCGCCTTCGCGCCGTTCTCCGCTTCCCCTGCGATGTTGTAACCGTTCTTGGACAGGATGTCCTTGATCATCATTCGCATGAAAGCCGCGTCGTCACACACCAGAACATTTTTCGCCATTTCCACTCTCCAATCTTTTAATATTATTGAATGATTTCAGTGACTCTGACACCGAAACTCTCTTCAATCACAACCACTTCGCCGCGGGCTACATATTTGCCGTTGACCAAAACATCCACCGGCTCACCCGCAATCTTATCTAATTCTATAATAGTTCCGGGGGCAAAGTCCAGTATGTCCGCAATGGGCTTTGTCGCCCGCCCGAGCTCAACCGTCACTTCAAGCGGCACATCGCGGATTAAGCTGATGTTTTCCGCGCCCGGAATCATCGAAAGATCCGTGCCGAAGGACGCAAACTGCGCCGGCTGGATATTCATGGGCTGTCCCGGCGGCGGTGCACTCATGCCCATCGCCATGCCGCCACCCATCGGTGCGCCCATGGGAGCTCCCATCGGTGCGCCCATTGCCGGTGCGCCCATCGGTGCGGCAGCCATTCCCATGTCCGGTGCGGGGGCTGCGGCGGGTGCGGCAGCCTCCGGAGCGGGTGCCGCTTCCGGTTCGGAGCTTGTAATAAAAGTATCGTACAAACTCTTCGCAAAGTCAATGGGATAAAGCTGCATGAGGAACGAATCCACCAGTTCCGCAATCTTCATCTCAAAGGAAATCTTAACGAAGGGACCGGTTAAGAAATCCGCGATGGTTCCGGGATCCGCGTTCATGTTCTCCATGAGCGTCGCTTCCGGCGGCGAGATGTCGACCATCGTGCCGATCATCGTCGAAAGCGCGGTCGCGGCGGACCCCATCATCTGGTTCATCGCCTCCGAAATGGCGGATAATTGCAGGTCTCCCAGCTCCCCGTCGGTGTTCGACCCGTCACCGCCCATCATAAGGTCCGTGATGACCATAACATCATGATCCTTCAAGATCAAAATGTTGGTGCCGTCCAACCCCACCGTATACTTAATCTGGATGAAGACGAACGGACTCTCAAAGCCGCCCCGAACCTCATCCCAGTCCGCAATGGACACAACAGGCGTTGTAATGTCCACCTTCTGGTTTAAGAGTGCGGAAAGCGTTGTCGCGCTTGACCCGAGCGATATATTCGCAACTTCACCGACCGCGTCCTTTTCCGCGTCGGTCAGTAAGCTCTGGTCGACCGCACCTCCCGAAGCGGCACCGCCTCCTGCGTCTTCTGCCGGGGCGGACGCGTCCATTCCGCTTAGCAGGGCATTAATTTCGTCCTGAGACAACATTCCGTCCATGCGCTACTCCTCCTCTCTGACAACAGATGTCACCCGCACGGCATAGTTCTTTTTCTCGGTGCCGGGCAGAGCGTTAAACTTAAAGATATTCCCCACGTACACCTGCATGTCTGTATTCACGCGGCTGTCAAGCCGTATGATATCTCCCCTTCGTAGGTTCACAAAATCAGATACCGTCACAACGCTCTTGCCCAGGACCGCCTTGATGGGAACATCCACGTGGCGGATTAAGCTCTCGAGCGCCTCCTCGTAATTCGCGTCGCCGCTCTCCTTCATCGAGGAGTACCAGTACTTCGTGTTCAAGCGGTCCATGATGCTCTCTAAGGTAAAGAACGGAAGACACACGTTCATCAATCCTTCGACATCACCGAACTTCACGTTTAACGTCACGATGGCAATCATGTCCGTCGGTGAGATGACCTGCGCGAACTGCGGATTCGTCTCGATGCGCTCCAAGACCGGCGAAATATCGCACACGTTCTCCCACGGCTCAATCATGAGCTGCATGCACAGGGTTTGTAATTTTTCCAACAGCGGCATCTCGATGTCCGTAAAGGGGCGTGACCGGTCTAAGGGTGTTCCCTCGCCGCCCAGCATTCGGTCAATGAACGAAAAACCAAGCGTGGGCTGAATCTCCAAAATAATCGTTCCCGACAGCGGCTGAAAATCGATGATGCCCAAAATAACGGGATTGCTTAACGCGTTCGAGAATTCCGAGAAGGTAACCGTTTCGGAATTCAGAACATCCACCGTCACGTTCTTACGGATGTAAAGCGGTAAGTTGGTGGACAACAGCCGTCCGTAATGCTCGTAAATGATTTCAAGCGTCCTTAAGTGCTCCTTCGAGAACTTCGCCGGACGTTTGAAATCATAATCCTTAACCTGTTTCTCTTCCGCGTCCGGAATGTCGTTGACATCCAGCTCGCCGGTTGATAGCGCAGAGAGCAGATTATCTATTTCGTTTTGTGATAATACATCTGCCATTGAAACGTTCCCTGCAAGGAATTCCTTACTGTGTCAACAGTCCGGAAAATGCCACTTCGTAAATAAACTTGCTGCCGCCGTAATGCGCCTGCAGCTCCGTCAAAACCTCCTGCCGGATGGTTGCCTGATCGCTCATGAGCTCGTCCACCGTGTGACGCGCAAACACATCGCCCGCACGGGAGATTAAGGACTCCGTTTCGCCGGCAAGTAAGTCCGCGCTGCCGTAGGTCTTATAATCCGGGTTCGACGTATCCAACGAAAGAATAATCGTCGTGACCACCGCGTAGTGCTGCCCGCTCTCATCCGGCTTCAAGGCAAAGGTTAAGTTGCCGTCCGCGCGCTGTAGGTTGTACGTGATGCGGTCCGCGATGTTGACGTTCACCGTGCCGCCCAATCCCGTACCGTCGCCGTTCATGCCGGAGTTTGCTTCCAGCTCCAGGGCCGCGGCAACGTCCTGCACAAGCTTGCCCGCCTTCGAATTCGTGCTCATGACAGAGAACAGAAGGAACGCGGTCATAAGCAGGTTCACGACCACCAGTGCCAGGATCAGGATGGATAACAGATTCTTTTTCATAATCGTTTACTCCCCTTTAATAATTTGGACTTAACGGGTTGTAGATTCGTATTTCCACACGACGGTTTCTTGCGCGTCCCTCGGGTGTCGAGTTGTCCGCGACCGGATCGTATTCGCCGCGTCCGGTGTGCAGAATCTTCGCGGGATTCAAATCCGTCGTTTCAATCAAATAATAAAATACCGACAATGCACGTCCCGCGCTCAACTCGTCGTTGTTGGAGTACTTCGCGCCGGACATGGGGACATTGTCCGTGTGTCCCTCGATTTCAATCGTGCCGCCCGCATAGCGGTACAGGATTGCGCCCACCTTGTCAATGATGGGAATCGCCTGCTCCTTGATGTCGACCTTACCCGAATCAAAGAGGATGGAGCCCTGCAGCGTCAACTGCACATACTGCGAGTTGTAATCCAGCTCCACATCGCTTAAGATGTCCGCTTCGTTCAAGGCTTCGGAAATCAGTTCCGCAAGCTCCGCACTCGCTTCCAGCTGCTCCTGTTCCGCGGCGGCCTGTGTATCGATCTCCGGCTGGTCCGTGTCGCCCTCAAATTCCTCGACAACCTGCGCCATGCCGGTTTCATCCGTATTCGATTCGCCTTCCGGCGAGGTCTCGCGCTGCCCCTGCTCGTTCAAGCCCATCGACGAAATGTAGCTCGAGAGCTCGCTCAACTGCGAAATGCCCTGGCCGATGAGTGCGCCCTCCCCGAGAGACGACGATCCGCCCGTTAAGACGCCGAAGGCCTGGGAGAAGGATGCCGCAATTTCTTCGAACTTTGCCGCGTCGAGTGTGGACATCGAGAACAGCAGAACGAAGAAACATAGGAGCAGGTTATTCAAATCAGCGAAGGTGCTCATCCACGCCGGGCTACCGGCTGGCGGCGGATCTTCCTTTTTCTTAGCCAATGTACGTTACCCTCTTGCGGCTTATTCACCGCCACCGCCGCCACCACCGCCGGAGGACGCCTCAAAGTCAGAGCGTTCCTTCGGTGACAGGAAGGCTTTCAACTTTTCTTCCGTCACGCGCGGGTTTTCACCTGCCTGAATCGATAACAAGCCTTCAACGACGATGCTCTTACTCATGAGCTCGTCGTTGTTTCTTGCTTTCAAGGTACTCGAGACCGGGAAGCACAGCCAGTTCGCAAGAACGGCGCCGTACAAGGTCGTCAATAACGCGACCGCCATGGAAGGGCCGATTGAGGATGCGTCTTCCATGTTGTTCAACATGTTAACGAGACCGATCTGGGTACCGATCATACCCCAGGAAGGACCCTGTGCCGCAATGTCTTCCCAGACCGCAATCTTACCCTTGTGGCGACCGTCAATCGCGTCAATCTCCGCTTCCAGAATGGACTTGACCAGCTCCGGTTCCGTACCGTCCGCGATGAGCAGCAGTCCCTTCTTCATGAACTGGTCGTCTAAGTTATTCGCGGCTTCTTCCAAAGCCAAAAGGCCTTCCTTACGCGCCGTGTTCGAGAGTCCCACAATCTGTGTAATCATCTCTCCCGTGGAGCCGGTGGGCTGCTTGATGGCAAGCCCGATTGCGGTTAAGCCGCCGATGTATTCGTCCAGCGAGTGCGCGCCCAAACATGCAACAAACGCACCGCCGAACGTGATAACGAAGGACGGAACGTCAATGTAGGACGGAATCGAGGAAAGACCGCCCGCGGTCGCGATACCAAGACCCATGATGATAATGCCGCCGACAATTCCTATGAGTGTAGCAATATCCACAATAATCTCCTAAATTGTGTCAATCATTAATTAAATTCTGACAACTATTAATATAACACCCTACTTATCTGATTTTACAAGATTTTGTACCTCTTGTCCACTCTCTTTTACAATGATACGCCGCCCCGTTGACAGGTTAATCACGGTATCCGGGGTCTCCTCCACGGTCTCTATTAATGAAGGGTTCAGGAGGAATTTCGTGTTGTCCAGCTTCGTCAATTCAATCATACAGGGTAATTCTACCACATTTTGTGGTGGAAGTCACGTTTTTTTTATAAAAAGTTCAAAATATTGTGGTGAGAACCGGATGATAAAGGGGACAGACCCGGATGACAAAAGGGGACGGACCCGGATGACAAAGGGGACTGGTACAAATGTCACCTGCTTCCCAAGGTGACAATTGGACCTGTCCCTTTTGTCATCTGTATATATTCTCTAGGCTACCTGATTATCTCTTCAAGTTCGTCAGTTCTTCCAGCATCGTATCGGAAACGGTGATGATTCTCGAGTTCGCCTGGAAGCCGCGCTGCGTGGTGATCATCTCGGTGAATTCCTGCGAGAGGTCCACGTTACTCATTTCCAGAACGCCGGTGTTCATGTAGCCGCCGTCCGTCGTGATGTCCTGGATGACCGGATCTCCGGAGTTCATCGTTGCGGCATAGAGGTTGTCGCCCTGCTTCTCAAGACCGGAGGCATTCGCGAATTCCGCGGTTGCAATCTGTCCCAGGAGCTTACTCTGTCCGTTCGTGTAGGTTGCGGAGATGCGGCCGTTACGCTCCACCGTGATGCCGTTCATCTCACCGACCATGCGGCCCGTGCCGTTCTTCTGAAGGTCGCCCTTCGAAGCGCGGATCGTCGAGGACTCGTTCGTGTTGACGTTCGTGGTCGTGGAGAGGTCGAAGTCAATGTCGTCGAAGGAGCGTGCATCCACGCTGGTTGAAGGATTGCCACCGGCAGCATCGGTAACCGGCTGATTCATTGCGGCACGATTGACTGCAAGACGGATATGGTCAAACGGATTCGCCGCCACACCGGAGGCATCGCCCAGCCATGTACCGTCTCTCAAGCTGTAGTTTAATCGGATGAACTGCTCGTTGTCCGCATTCTTCTGCGCGTTGCCGGCGCTGGTTCTGTTGCCGTTACCGTCCGCCGCACCCAGATACTGCAACGTGAACATATCGTTCAATGCATTGGCATCCGCCGCAATCGGCTCATTCGTTGCGCCGTCGATGATGTTCGTCAGCGCCATATCGTACTGTCCCTTCTGCATGACGGGCGGTGTGGAAGTGTCGTACACCGGCTTAATTACAAACTGTGCGGTGTAGAGATAACCTCTGTTGTCGTAGAACTCCATCATGACGGTCTTGCCCTGTTCGGAAAGGACCGTGGAGTCGTTT
>JAFSRL010000062.1 GCA_017446125.1 Lachnospiraceae bacterium | reverse complement strand
CGCATCGGAGCTGCAATATGACACAGGCGAGATCATCACGGACATCATCCTGACGGCCAGAGCGCAGGAGATGACGGGACGGGGGATCGAACTGGATGCGGACTTCCGCTTCCCTGCGGGAACAGGGATCGACCCTTACGACATCGGCATCATCTTGAACAACGCGCTGGAAAACGCGATGGAAGCGTCCCGCGTCGGAGATCTCATAACCTTGCGCGCCTTTCTGCGCGGCGCACTCTTTTTTATCGAGGTCGAGAATCCGACAGTGAATGAGAACCTTCCCTCCGGAGGGAAGGTGGCTGCGAAGCCGGCGGATGAGGGGGCAGCAGGCCACATTGCACTTCCGCCCTCCACAAAACCGCAGGATGATCTCCACGGTCTGGGTCTGCGCAACATCCTACGCTGCGCGAAACGCTACCACGGCACTCTCGACATCGGGCAAGAGGAAGGACTCTTTCGCCTGACGGTCATGCTCGCGGCAACGCGCACCGGTACTTTGTAAAAAGAGATCCATACCGGTTCTTGGTGAATGCAATGGTGAGACAGGGGTAATTATGATACAATTATCCTTGTAAAGAGGCATGGTCGATTCGTACGCATTTAGGAGAATGGTTATGATGTACGCATATATGACACTTGGCGATGGGACAGAGATTGTGCATTCTCACTTAATCGAGGAGGATGGCATACAAAAGGTGATCGTTCATTTTGAACGGCCGAATCCGGATGGATTCGACGATGCAAGATGTGAACTGCCCGCTTACCGATGGACGGAAAAAAAGGGGTTTACTGATGAGGAGATGGCGATGTTCACAAAGCTTCTTGAGAGCAACGCTCATCTGATTTACAGATATGCAGCAAATGGAGGGGTAAAGATTGCCTAACCTTTTTACGATAAGCGGCTATAAAATCTTTTTCTGGTCAAACGAACGCAACGAACCGATTCATGTTCATGTTTCAAAAGGACAACCGACGGAAAACACAACAAAGATATGGCTGACACGAAATGGCGGATGCATTCTTGCAAGTAATGGCAGTAGGATCCCTGCAAAAGATTTAGGGATACTAATGGAGTTTATTTCTGCACAGTTCTTTTTCATTTGCTCAGAATGGAAAAGATTTTTTGTAACAGACGAGATCAAATTTTACTGCTGAAAAAATGGAAGCAGACAGCTGATATAGTTTAGGGGACGGCAGACACCGTCCCTGTGTTATTCTCGTCTTATAGTCATGCCCGCAGCCATTCACACCAAAAACAGCACCACTCGCGCCGAAGCGGTTATCTGCGCCGCGTCTCTCCCCGATACACAGAATGAAGAAACGGAATTCCATCACGCTTTGACAAGGAGGTACCCACATGTCAATGACAGTTCATAACGAGGCATCCATCGCGATGGTAACACAGACAACCCCGGCACAGCCAAAGAAAACGGATCCTGTCCGAACCACGGCGACAGGCGCACCGGCGGAAGCGTCGGCGACAAAAGCTTTAGACTCCACCGCAAAGACAACGGAACAGGGTACCACACAGAAAACAGAGGAAACGCCTGCCGCCGTCTATGAGAAATCGCAGGCGACACAGGATAAGTCCCCCTACAAGATCAACCGCATGAGCGCCGAGGACCGCGCGCGCATCGTGCAACAGTTAAAAGACGCGGATGCCGCGAGACAGGAGCAGTTTGCGGAGATCATGCGCCGCATGCTGAACGGGCAAAAGAAGGCACAGGATACCGCCTTCGGCTTTCGGACGGCAGACGCGAAAACGGTTGCGCAGGCTAAAGCCGATATCGGCGAGGACGGCTACTGGGGTGTGAAGCAGACATCGCAACGCCTGTTTGACTTTGCGAGCGCTCTGGCCGGCGACGATGTGGAGCAGATGCGTAAGATGCAAAAAGCAATGGAAAAGGGCTTCCGCCTTGCAACCGGCGCCTGGGGCAAAAAGGATCTCCCCGGCATCTGCCAGGCGACCTTTGACCGCGCCAATCAACTCTTTGAAGAATATTACAAATATAAGGAAGAGGAAGCCGCAAAAGCAACTGCAGCGGAGAACAACACAACAGAAAAAGACACAGATGGTAAAGAAGCAGGCACAAAAGACACGGCAAAAAAGCGGTAGGTGTCACGGAGAGGAAGACGACATGAAGATCATACATGAACAACACGATTCATCCACAGGTCGTATCAGGGAAGCAATCGCAGGCGCAACCTCAAGACAGGAGGCCAGAGCGCTTGCGAGAAAGAACGCAAGGCAGGAAGTGATCTCGCGCAGCGAAAACGGAAACATCAACCTGAATGTAGCCAAATTGAACGAAGAACCCGACCGCCTGCAGCAGAAAAAGGAAGCGGGACAAAAGCGCGCCATGAAGGTGGTCATGGATGCCTTCGAAGGGCAAAAGCGTATAGACGAAGCCGTACAGGAGATCAAAGACGATGTCACCCGCGCCAGGGAAGCCCTGTACTACATGCGCGAACTGGGTATAGAGGATGAGGAAAGAGAGAGCGAGCGGATGGCACAGATCATTGGCGGCAATGCCGCAGTCCGCCAGATTTCCCTCGATCGCTTAAAGGATACCAGCATGCGTGATGCGCAGAATCAGGCGGAGGACATCATGGATGCCACGAGCCGCGAGGTCATGGGCATGATTGCTTCCGACGTGCGAGACCACATCGAGGAACAGGCAGAAGAAATCATGGAGGCCGCAAAAGAACGCAAGGAAGAAAAGGAAGCCGAAGAAGCACGCCGCGAAAAGATCAGGGAAGAGAAAGAACAGATCGAGGCGCAGACGCAAAACGTGCAGGATGGTACGCCGGCGACTGTCGAATCACCGGCACCGGATCAGACGACAGCGGTCAAGGACGTCACACAAAAAGCCAGGCAGGAAGTTCGCAAGGTCATCGAGGAGCTCGCCCTGACCGATGACGACATCAAGGGTGCTGCGGTCGACGCCGTCCGCTGAAGCCGCTCTTAAGCTGTACTACCTTTCCCGATAAAGCGCCCCTTCCGCCGCGATGACGGAGGGGGCGTTCAAAGTATGTTGTGTTTGCCGCATAGTGACCGCTGTGGTATGATTTGGATACAGGGTTGTAAGAAAGATAGATCATGGATGCATAAATGCATCCCGGCATAAAGTCAGCAAGGAAACATGTACTACGGCAACATCAAGAAAAACGATATCGCGAACGGCCTGGGCGTCAGGGTGAGTCTCTTTGTCTCCGGCTGCACGCATGCCTGCGAGGGATGCTTCAACGCGGAGACGTGGAACTTTACCTACGGGCAGCCGTTCACGGAAGAAACGGAAGAAGAGATTTTGGAAGCACTAAGCCCCGGTCAGATCGCGGGGCTTACACTTTTGGGCGGCGAGCCCTTTGAGCCGGAAAACCAGCGGGTGCTGACGCCGTTTTTGCACCGCGTGCGCGAAACCTATCCGGACAAGGATGTGTGGTGCTACACGGGATATCTGCTGGACAGGGATTTGTTGGAGTGTGACGGGAGTGAGTCAGCGGGGACAGGTACAGTGACTCACTCCCTGCAATACCACCCCGAGATGACCCGCCACACGCCCTACGACCAAAAGCCCTCACGCGTGCGTGCACGCTGCGAGGTCACGGACGAAATGCTTTCCCTGATTGATGTTCTGGTCGACGGCGAGTTTGTGCTCGCCCTCAAAGACATCACATTGAAATTCCGCGGCTCGTCAAACCAGAGGGTTTTTTCACTTCACTCCGGCAACACGGTTTTTAATACATAGAGGCAATCAACAGTTGTAAGCAGGAAAGGAAAAAACATGAGAAAAACAAGACTGATGACACTAATCGTCGTGGCGGCGATTTCACTTGCGACACTGAACGCATGCGGCGGCGCGAAAAAGGAAGATACGAAGGGGACGGTGTCTGCCACGGAGGAAACAGAGGAAGAGGACACAACCGAAAGCGAAGCAGAAGAGCCTGCGGCAGAAGAAGAGCAGGAAGAGGAACCGGCGGAAGAGACCGTGGAAGCGGCGACCGAAGAGGAAAACGCCTGGGAGGAACTGGAGATTGGAACCACCTCGCAGTCGACATACAAAAACGAATATTTCAACATAGCCCTTACGGTGAACGAGGAGTGGGCATTCGCGACCGAGGAAGAGATTGAAGAAACAAACAAGATGGTCATCGAATCGCTCTCGGACGGTTCCGCAAATGCGGAGTCGGTAAAGAATGCGCTGGAAAAAGGCGGAACCTATACCGACATGATTGTCTACTACATGGACGGCACCATCAACATGAACACGACAATCGGAAAGATTTCCTTTTTGGAGCAGGCATCCGCAAAGCGCGGCACACTCGTTGAAGACATTATCTCCAACAACGGAGAAGAGATGGCGGAATTATATGAGAGTGCCTACGGAATGGAAGATGTGGAGATCAGCGCGGGAGAGACCACATTCTGCGGGGAAACCACAACCTGTATGATGATCAATGCAAAGACGCAGGGCTTGCCCTTATACATGAAGCAGGTCTACATCGTAAGGGACGGTTACAACGCAATCGTCACCGCAACAAGCTTCATCGAGGATTATACGGATGACGCGCTTGC
Organism: Lachnospiraceae bacterium; assembly: GCA_017446125.1. Classification (GTDB taxonomy): domain Bacteria; phylum Bacillota; class Clostridia; order Lachnospirales; family Lachnospiraceae; genus Butyrivibrio. Next base: position 2,031 of record JAFSRL010000062.1, on the reverse strand, counting down.
ATTGTTCACGGCAGCGGAGGCAGATGCTTCTTAATCCTTGTCCTCCCCGTGCAGTGCCTCAAAGGCTTCCCGCACGCTGGGCGCATTTTTCGTCAGACGTTTGATCGTAAGGTCTTCGGCTTTATTATTCGCGAGGCGCAGGTTGTTCTCGGAGGACAACAGCGCCTCCTTTGTTTTCTGCAGATGATCGATGGTCTTGTCGATTTCATCGATTGCGGTTTTGAACTTGCGGCTGGCGAGCTCATAATTCTTCGCGAACTTCTCCTTAAACTCGTTCATGTTCTCTTCGAAGTGTGTGATGTCAATATTCTGCGCACGCATAATGGAAAGCTCCTGACGGTAGGAGAGGGCGTTCGTCGCGGCGTTGCGTAACAACGTAATCATGGGAATAAAGAACTGCGGACGGATGACATACATCTTTTCATACTTGTGCGAGACATCGACGATGCCGGCATTGTAGAGCTCGGAGTCCGGCTCAAGTAAGGATACGAGAACGGCGTACTCGCAGTTTTTTTCGCGCCGGTCCTTGTCGAGCTCCTTAAAGAAGTCCTCGTTCTTGTGCTTGGTCGACGTGGTGTCGGACTCGTTCTTCATCTCGAACATGATGGAGATGTATTCCGTGCCGTCGTCCCCGTAGTCGCGGAAAATATAATCGCCCTTCGATCCTGTGCGCGCGTCGTTGTCCTTTTCAAAATACGCATTCTTAAAGCCGGTCATGCGCAGGCGGTTGAACTCGGTTTCGCAGTGCTGCTCCAGACTCTCGCCCACCATCTTCGTTGACTGTCTGGCCTTGAAATCTTTGTAGTAATCGATCTGTGCGTCCTTTTCCTTTAAGCGCTCCTCATAGCCATTCTTTAATTCCTGCTCCTTCAAAGCGGCGTCAGAGGCGCTCTTTTCAAGGCTTGAACGCAGCGTCAGAATCTCTGCGTCCTTTTCCGCAATCGTCTTATCACGTTCGGAGGTTGCCTCAATCACGGCGAGTTTTTGGCGGTCCTCACCGGCCGAAAGCTGCGCTTTTAAGGAGGCAATGTGTTTTTCCGCTTCGGACCTTGCGAGCTCCACGGCAGCGTCTTTCTCCTGCTCAAACTGTTCATGCCGCGCATGGAGCTCTTGTTCAAACTCCTTATCACGCACCTGCTTGACGATCGCGGCATAGCCGGACTCGTCCACCTGAAACACTTCGCCGCACTTCGGACATTTAATTTCCTGCATACATGTCACCTGCGGAGACATGCATGCTCGATTTCGACATTCCGGTTTGCTTCGCAAAAGTCGAAATCGACACCTGTCCCGCCTTACGTGTTCTTACGCATCCACGCAGCAAGTGCGTGTCTGCTACCGATAGTTACTGTTTGATATATTAGCTATCTCGTGCCTGCATCAGGCTCGCCGCGAGGGAGGCGGTGAGCGCACCGTCAGAGCTTGCGGTGGGTCGGATTTGCTGCGCATTCGATGCGGCATTCGCAATCGCGGTGTAGGTATCCGCATTCAGGGACGTGCCGTTTAAGCTCGTCGCATTCAGCGCGGACAGGGCAGGCGTTAGGAGATTGCTCACGTTCAGCATGCTCAACCCCGCGTCACCCGCATCCTGCTGCGTGTTGCCAAACGTGTTTCCGTTCAAGAGCGAGTTCTGCAAAAGTCCCGCGTAAAGATTTGAAAGCTGCATCTGGTTTTGCAGTGTCTCTGAGCTTAAGTTCGCACGCTGCGCGTTCTCTGTCTGTAGCTGCGCAAGCATCCGGTTGACGTAGTCCTTGAACTCGTCAAGCGTCATTTCCTTTGTCGCGTCCCGCGCCTCGGTGAGGTATTCGTCGAATGTCTTGACCGGCGTGGTGGCGTCCGCATCCGCAGCCTTCTTCGCGGCGGTCGCCGAAGAAGCCGCACTGCCCGATGCCCTTGCGGCGTAATCGTCATACACCCGCACCGGTGTCGTGCGGAATCCGAGCGTCTGCAACAAATTGTTGAATCCAAAGAAGTCTGCCATACTATATATTGTACCACAAAAAAAGAGTCAGGGGGACGGGTACAGTGACT
>JAFSRL010000061.1 GCA_017446125.1 Lachnospiraceae bacterium | reverse complement strand
CCAACGGTGCCTTTCCTTTGGTCCGATTCGTCGTCCAATCGGAAAGGTTTTAGTACCCTTTGTGTAGTGGGACCAACGGGGCTCGAACCCATGACCTCTCGCACGTCAAGCGAACGCTCTCCCAGCTGAGCTATGATCCCTCGTCTCTCAGCCAAAATGCAAGCATTTCGGCTGCCGACTTCTTATGTTATCATCTTTCTTGATAAATGTCCAGTACTAAAAAACGGCGGGATATAAGGCAAATTGTCAAACATTTTTTCTTTCTAAAGTTTATGGTTTTTTTAGAAAAAAAGTGTTGCGTGCAATATAAAAGAGTGATATAGTGAATAAATCAAAACAGTAATCGTTACTGATATTTGAAATAAGCGTATAACAATTGTACATTTGAAAAGGAGGTACATCATGGAGAAATTATTAAACAAGTTACTTGCGGATCTGGTTGTGGAATACCACAAGCTGCAGCATTTCCACTGGTTTGTGAAGGGCGGCGACTTCTTCACCGTACACGCCAAGTTAGAGGAGTACTACGATGAGATTAACGAGACGGTTGACGCCGTTGCGGAGCTGATGCTCATGAACGGCATGAAGCCTGCATCCACGATGAAGGAGTTCTTAAAGCTCTCCGGCATCGAGGAGCCCAAGGCCGGATATGTCAAGACAGACGCTGTCTTCAAGGCGGTAATCGCTGACTTCGAAAGCCTGTTGAAGAGCGTTGTGGCTGTTAAGAAGGCGGCGGACAAGGCCGGTAACGACCTGATCTCCGCCAAGATGGATGACTATGTCGAGCACTTCACCAAGGCACTGTGGATGATGAAGCAGACGACGATGAAGTAAGCGAGAGTCCTTTCCTTCAGAACGAAAAATACATAAAGGCGTTGCTGCCGCTGATGGCGGCGTAATAGACCGCAACCCAGAACAATGCGATCAGGATGAGCTTCATCCACAGCCGCTTACGAAAGCGCAGCAGCGCCCCGCCCACGCGGGGAATACACAATGTGACCGCCACGGCAAGATACGGCCAGTAGATACTGCCGTACTTCACAATATCTTCCGGATTCACCGCGGCACCGATCCCGAAAAACGGAAACAGTCTTGCAAAATAAATCCCGAGATCCCCTAAATCACTGATCGCAAAGATCACCCAGGTCAGCGGAATAAAAATCCATACATGAACGTGCCCGAGCCACTTGAAGCGCTCCATCCAGCCTGCGGCCACGTACTTCTCATACACAATTAAAAGAAATAACACCATCCCCCAGAGCACAAAGTTTAAGGTGCCTCCGTGCCAGATGCCGGTCAGCGCCCAGACGATGAAGAGGTTCCAGATCGTGCGGCCAGAGCCCTCACGGCTGCCGCCCAAGGGAATGTAAACGTAGTCGCGGAAGAACTGTCCGAGCGTCATGTGCCACCGGCGGTAGAAGTCCGCGATTCCGTCCGCGCTGTAGGGATGCTCGAAGTTTAAGATGAACGGAAAGCCCAGCATCATTGCAAGACCCGCCGCCATCAGCGAGTAGCCCCAGAAATCAAAATACAGCTGAAAGGAATACCCGAAGGCGCCCAGCCACGCCAGGGGTGTCGAGACAGATTCAAAGCCGATTTTGACGATCTCATTCCACAGGATGCCGATGCGGTCCGCAAGCAGAACCTTTAACACCATGCCCATGCATAACAATGTTAAGCCCTCATCCACGTCGGAGATCTGCACGCGGCGCTCCGCGCTGAATGCCCCTTCCGTGTAACGCATGATGGGGCCCTGCGTCACCTGCGGGAACATCGTGAAATACGCGGCTGTCTGAAAAAACGAAGGCCGTTTCGTGATCCGTCCCGTCATGAGGTCCGCCTGGAACGAGATCATCTTGAAGATATAGAAGCTCATGCCGAGGGGCAGATAGGCGCCTGCCCAAAACAGTGCGCAGACCTTGGCAATCGCGAGCGCTCCGACGTTCAAGATAATCATAAGGATCTGCCCGGTCTTTCCAAAGCCCGCCAGAAGGAAGTTCACAACCACCAGCGCAAGCAAAAGCCATACAAGCTGAAAATCCCCGGAAGCGTAGAAGACTACGCTCCCGAGGAACAATGTGACATATCGATGTCGTGCCGGTGTCAGATAGTACGCGAGTAAGAACACCGGAAGAAACCGGAACAAAAAACCCAATCCGGAAAAAACTACCATTTCAATTTATCCTTCTATCACAAAAAACCTGTTACTGACCAAGTGCCTCGTCAAGCGCCTCCTGGGCAACCTTCTGCGCTTCGTCGAGGGCTTCCTGCGCGGAGACACCATCCACTTCCACCTTCTCCGCCGCGATGTTTAAAGCGTCTAAAATCGCCCCGCCGGTCGGGTCCACCGGATAGATGGAGGCGTGCTCCGACTGCGACAGTAAAACGCCCGCCGCCTGATTCTCGCTCATGTAGGTCTGATAGTCCGCAACGTTCGTGACGCGCTTATTCGCGGGACCGTAGCCGGTCATGATGGAGAAGGCCGCCTGGTTTTCCGCGTTCGTGAAGTAACGCAAAAAGTCATACGCGCCCTGCTTCTCCTCGTCCGGGCTGTCCTTGGGGATGCACAGCATGAGTGCCTGCGCCCAGGGTGCGGAAGGGTTGCTGCCCCAGCCCGGCTGCTCCATGGCCTGCACGATGCTGAAGTCAAGGTCGGGCGCGTCTCCCGGGGAGCCTGTGTAGCCGCCTGCCTTGCCGGTGATGACGTCATCAATCGTATCATACCAGTACTGCCAGCCCTGACCGCCCTGATGCGTAATCATGATTTCATCGTCGTGAATCCACTTGCGGAAGCTCTCCCAGACCTCAACCCACTCGGGTGTGTTGATTGTCACCTGCGTGCCGTCGTCCGAGAGCACCTTCGCACCGTTGGCGAACGCCGCATCGATTAAGTTCTTTGCGTCACCGCCCATCGGTTCCCAGCCGTAGTCGTAGCCCGCCGCCTTGATTTTTTTTGCGGCTTCCTCCATGTCCTGCCAGGTCTTGACGGTTGCGGGATCCACGCCCGCATCGTCAAACGCTTTGATGTTGTAATAGCAGATCTGGATGGTTCCGTACATCGGACGCGCAAAGGTCGTTCCGTCCGTGTACTTTCCCTGATCCGCGTAGACTTCAAAATAATCGTCCGCGTTGAAGGTTTCATCCGCCTCCTGGTACGCGTCCAGCGCCTCGACGAGACCTCTCTCGTAAAGCTGTCTTGCCGGTGCCGTGTCAAGCAGCACCAGGTCCGGCGCCGCCTTGCCCGCGATGCCCGCCTGCAGCTTCTGGAAGGTCTCGGTGTAATCCGCCTGTGTAACCGCGGTCACATGGTACTGATCCTGCGACGCGTTGTACTCATCGATGATGCCCTGAATCAGGTCGACAACGGTCTTGCCGCCGGCATACCAGAACTCAACCTCCACCTTGCCTTCGGCAGGCGCAGCCGTGCCCGCGCTCTCACTGCCCGTTTGTGCTTGCTGTGTACTCCCGCCGCCTGAGCCGCAGCCCGTAAGCGCCGCAACACACATCAGTCCCGCCAGGATTGCTGCTGTCAGTTTCTTTTTCATATCCTTCCCCTTTCTGAATGATTCATGCCCCAATGTATCCCAAAAGAGTCGACATTAGTATAACACATTCTGTTTCCTGCCTACCCCTTCATCCCCGTGTCGCCGCCGATGCCGGAGATAAACCACTTCTGCGTGAACGCGAAAAGGACAAGCAACGGCACAACGATCACGGCGCTTGCCGCCATCACGAGCGCCCACTCCGTCCCGTAGGCGCCGCTCTCGATAAAGAACGAACGCAAGCCCTGCGAAACCAGATACTTGTCTTTGCTGTTCGTGATAAGCGACGGCCACATGTAGTTGTTGTAGGTCGATATAAAGCTCATCAGGCCGAACGTGATGAAGGACGACTTCGTAATCGGAAACACAATCTCCCACAGGATGCGGAAGTGCGTCGCCCCGTCAATTCTTGCCGCCTCGACCAGACCTTTGGGCACCTGCATGAAGGCCTGCCGCAGTAAGAAGATGCCGAAGATACTGATGGTCGACGATATGACGAGGCCGGTTAAGCTGTCCAACAGCTTCATATCGGAGAGTATGATATAGCTCGGGATGTAGGTTGCCGCCACCGGCAGCATATAGGTTCCCATGATGATTGCGAACAATGCCTGCCTCCCGCGGAAGTTGATGAAAACAATCGCGTACGCCATGAGCGCGCCGGTCACAATCTGTAAGAGGATTACGGCGGCACTGACGAGCGCGGAGTTCGCAATGTAATGCGGGATGGGCGACGCCGTCAGGACGGAAATGAGATTACCCCACTGCGGATTCGTCGGGAAGAACCCGCCCGACATGACCTCCTGCTTCGTTTTGAGCGCGGAGAACATCATCCACACAAACGGAAACGCCGTAAAGACGCTGACCGCGATGAGGATTACATATTTGATTACGACCCCGACGGGATTTGTCCTGTTTCTGTTCATGCCTCACTCACCGTAGTGCACCCACTTCTGCCCGGCAACAAACTGCAATAGCGAGAGCCCGCCGGTCAAAACAATCATGACCACCGCTACCGCCGTCGCCTTGCCCATGTTAAACTCCTCAAATCCAAGCTGATAATACATATACAAAAGCGTTCTCGTCGACCCGGAAGGTCCGCCCTGCGTCAGAATCTGAATCTGGTCGTACGCCTGCAGGGAATTGACCATCGTGATGATGATGAGAAAGAAGGTCGTGGGAGAAATTCCCGGCCAGGTCACGGAAAGAAACTGGTTGATGCTGCCCGCCCCGTCAATTGCCGATGCGTCATACAATTCCCCCGGTACCTTCTCGAGCGCGGAGATATAAAAAATCATCGCGTAGCCCAGGCTCTTCCACACCGTCACGATAATCACGGAGAGCATCGCCGTCTGCGAGGAGGAAATCCATTTGAGCGGCGCAAGGCCGAAGAGCGAGAGCACCGCGTTCGCGATTCCGTCCGACGGCTGGTAAATCCAGCTCCAGACGATGGAGATTGCGACCGTGGGTGTGATCCACGGGGAAAACAGGATGAACTTGAAGATGCCGTTGCCGCGGAAATTTTTGCGCAGCAAAAGCGCGAGCCCCAACCCTCCCGCAACGGAAGGAATGAGCGTACCCAGCGTGAAAACCAGCGTGTTTGTCAGTGCCGCGTAAAACCGACTGTCCCGGAACAGGGCCCGGTAATTCTTCAACCACACGAAAGAATAGTCCGGTGTCATAAAATCCCAGTCGGTAAAGCTGATCCAGATTGACCGCAGAATCGGATAGATCCAGAACACGATCAGCGGAATCAGTGCGGGTAAGATAAACAACGCAAGCGTTCCGATATCCGCGGAATGCAGCTTGTGTGTTTTATGTTTCATGGTTCCCCTCTGTTACTTTTCTGCCTGTTCTATATAATAATCGTATGCGTCCTTATCATTCATGCCCTCGTGCACGATCTTTCTGATTGCGGCACTCATGGCAACCGGATGCGCGGACTGGAAGATGTTGCGTCCCATGTCGACACCTCTTGCGCCCTTTTGGATGACACGGTATGCCATTGCAAGCGCATCCTTTTCCGGCAGCTTTTTACCGCCGGCCACAACGATCGGAACGGGGCAGGCCGCCACAATTTCTTCAAACTCATCGCAGTCGTAGGTCTTGACGATGTTTGCGCCAAGCTCCGCAATGAGCCTTGTTGCCAGCTTAAAGAACCTGGGCGTGCGCTCCATCTCCTTGCCCACGGCGACAACGCCTAACACCGGGATGGAAAGCCGGTGCCCCAGGTTCACCGCCTCGGAGAGATTCTCAAGGCTCGAGAGCTGACCGTCCGCACCGATAAAGGTCTGCACCGCGATGCAGTCTGCGTTCAGTCTGGCTGCCTCCTCGATGTCGATCGCGAGCACCTCATGGGAGAGGTCGTCAGCCAGCATGGAGGAGCCGCTGGTGGCGCGTAACGCAATCGCCTTGCCGCCAATCAGGGCGGGGTCGATCGAGGTGCGCAGGGCACCGCGGGTCGCCAT
>JAFSRL010000060.1 GCA_017446125.1 Lachnospiraceae bacterium | reverse complement strand
TGAGTCTGGGGGAGGGGTACAATGACTATTTTGACCTGTTGGTCAATATTGAACCGTTACCAGAATGAGTCTGTGTACCCGTCCCCCTGACTCACCAAGGAGTACCATGTACGATAAAATCAAATTTCCCGACAACTCCACATTCTTAGTCACCGGCGGGGCGGGCTTTATCGGCTCAAACCTTTGCGAAGCCGTTCTGACGATGGGCTACCGTGTCCGCTGCCTCGACGACCTCTCAACCGGGCACAAGGAAAACATCGAACCCTTCCTCAGCAACGAGCACTTCACCTTCATCGAGGGCGACATCAAAAACCTTGATACCTGCATGGAGGCGTGCAAGGGCGTTGACTATGTGCTGCATCAGGCGGCGTGGGGAAGCGTGCCGCGTTCCATCGAGATGCCCCTCTTCTACGAGGAGAACAACATCAAGGGCACCCTCAACATGATGGAGGCCGCAAGGCTACAAAACGTCAAGCGCTTTGTCTACGCATCGAGCTCCTCCGTTTACGGCGACTCCACGGTGCTTCCCAAAAAAGAAGGCGGCGAAGGCATGGTGCTTTCTCCTTATGCCCTCACGAAAAAAACGGATGAGGAATACGGCAGGCTCTATCACAGGCTCTACGGGTTGAACACCTACGGCTTACGCTACTTCAACGTCTTTGGCCGCCGCCAGGACCCGAACGGCGCGTATGCAGCCGTCATTCCGAAGTTCATCAAGCAGCTTTTGAACGGCGAGCAGGTCACCATCAACGGCGACGGAAAGCAAAGCCGCGACTTCACCTACATCGACAACGTCATCGAGGGCAACCTGCGCGCGGCTGCGTCCGCAGAAGATGCCGCGGGCGAGGCGTACAACATCGGCGCGGGCGGCAGGGAGTACCTGATTGATGTCTATCACGCAATCTGCGACGCGCTTGGAATTCAGAGGGAGCCCATCTTTGGCCCGCCCAGGAAGGGTGACATTCGCGACTCGAACGCGGACATTTCAAAGGCAAGGGAGCGCATGGGCTACGACCCCTCTTACGATTTCAAGAAGGGCATTGCGCTTGCAATCGACTGGTATAAGGCGAACTTATGAAGGTTTACATCATCCGGCACGGCGAAACGGATTTGAACAGACAGCGTCTTTTGCAGGGTCGGTTTAATTCGAAGCTGAACGAAAACGGAAGGCAGCAGGCAAGGGAGTGCGCGGCGTGGTTAAAGGAGCGCGGCATCACCTTTGACCGTGTCTATGCGTCGCCCTTGGACCGCGCGCAGGAAACCGCGGAAATCGTAACGGGCACGACGCGTGATGAAATCGTAAAGGATGAGCGCATCATCGAGATCGGCTTCGGACCGTACGAGATGCTCTCGTATGAAACCTTAGACAATTCCATGATGGCGTATTTCAAGGACCCTTTGCACACGAAGGCGCCGGAGGGGATGGAGACGATTGAGGAATTGATCGAGCGCGCATCAGGCTTCATGGAGGATTTGAAGGCTGTCGAGCATGAGGCGGGTGTGGAGTCCGTTGCCATCGTGACGCACGGCGTGACCATCCGCACGTTGATGGCGTACTTGAACGACCAGACCTTTGAGGAGGGCTGGAATCTCATGGTGGGCAACTGCGATGTTTTTTGCACGGAGTGCACAAACGGCACCTACCAGAACACCGCGAAAATCCGCACCGGCGCCACAAGAAACGAAGCATAACAAGCGTATTTTTATCACGTCTTAAGTTGTATAAAATCTTCTAATTACTCCGAAAAAATGGTAAAATAGAATATTATATGCTTTTTACGAAGGAGGTAGCATCATGGGTTTAATTCAGGCAGGTGTAGTTGCGGCGGGAACCGTGTTGGCGGACCAGTGGAAGGAGTATTTTCACTGTGATTCACTCGACGAATCCATTCTCGTGGCGAAGGGGGTCAAGCAGGTCGGCAAGGGCTCGAACACAAAGGGCTCGGACGAGATCATCACGTCCGGTTCGACGATCATCGTCAACGAGGGACAGTGCATGATCATCGTCGACCAGGGCGAAATCACGGAGGTCTGCGCGCAGCCGGGCGCCTTCACCTATGACGCCTCCACGGAGCCTTCGATTTTTTCAGGCGGCCTGGGCGAAGGCATCAAGAAGAGCTGGGAAACCTTCAAGCGCCGCTTCACCTACGGCGGGGATCCCGCAAAGACACAGCGCGTTTACTACTTCAACACGAAGCGCATTTACGACAACAAGTACGGGACACCGGCACCGGTGCCGTTCCGCGTGGTGGACAAAAACATCGGCCTCGACGTCGACATCGCCATCCGCTGCAACGGAACGTACGAGTTCCAGATGACGGACCCGATTCTGTTCTACAAGCAGTACGCGGGCAACATCCGTGACACCTTCAGCCGCGACGAAATCACCGACCAGTTGAAGGCGGAGCTCTTGACTGAGCTGCAGCCGGCGTTCGCCGAAATCTCTGAGAAGGGCGTGCGCTATTCCGCAGTCCCCGCGCATGCGACCGAGCTGCGCGACATCTTAAACGGACTCTTGACCAAGAGCTGGGGCGAGAAGTACGGACTGACCTTAACGGGCATCACCTTCAATTCCATCAAGGCAAGCGAAGAGGACGAAGCGCGCATCAAGGAACTGCAGATGAACGCGACGATGCGCGATCCCAACATGGCGGCGGCGCAGCTTGTGGGCGCACAGGCACAGGCGATGCAGTCCGCGGCGGCAAACGAAAGCGCGGGACCCATGATGGCATTCGCCGGTATGAACATGGCGAGTAACGCGGGCGGCGCGAACGCGGCAAGCCTGTTTGCGATGGGACAGCAGAATGCGCAGCAGCCACCTTCTGCCCCGCAGATGGTTTCCCCCGGTGCCTGGACCTGCTCTTGTGGCACGGCAAACAACGGAAACTTCTGCTCAAATTGCGGTAAGCCAAAGCCTGCCGGCGGCTGGACCTGTTCGTGCGGTACGGCAAACGAGGGCAACTTCTGCTCGAACTGCGGCAAGCCCAGAGCATAAGGTTTTTTGGGGAGCGAGATGGCGTTAAAGGATTATGTCTGTCCTGCCTGCGGCGGGACGATGGAATTCAATGCGCAGACCGGAAAGCTCAAGTGTCTGTACTGTGACACACTGATGGAGGTCGAGGCATACAAAGCGGACGAGGAGCCGGAAGCGGAGGAGACCAAACCCTCCGCCAACTGGGCTGCGGGTGAAACCGACGGGCTCTTTGTTTATCTGTGCAAGGAATGCGCGGGCGAGATCATCGCGTCTAAAACGGATGCCTCAACCAAGTGTCCCTTCTGCGGCAATAACGTCGTCATGAAGGAGCAGTTCGCGGGCGACTTGAAGCCGGACTTTGTCCTGCCTTTTGCGACCACCATAAACGATGCGAAGACCGCCTATCGCAACCACATCAAGAGCAAGAAGCTTGTGCCGAAGCTGTTTTTTGAAGAGAGCCACATCGACGAAATCCGC
>JAFSRL010000059.1 GCA_017446125.1 Lachnospiraceae bacterium | reverse complement strand
GCCGTGCCTGCCGCAATCAGGTTCTCCATGGGCGTGCCGTAGAGCGCCGCAAACGCGGGCAAAAGATAGACCGCGTTTAACAACGTGCCGCAGACGGTAATCGTGAGCGTACCCACCAGGCAGGCGACAATCGCGTTCTTGCGCGTCTTCTTAAAGTGATAGATGACAGACGCCGGCAAAATGAAGCTGCATCCCACGACGAAGTTTGCAAGGTCGCCCACAAAGGCGGTGCTTGTGCCCTTCACGACGAGCTTCAATAAAATCTTGATGAACTCGATCATGACGCCGGTCACAGGGCCATAGGCGAACGCCCCGATCAAAACCGGAATCTCCGAGAAGTCGAGCTTATAAAACGGCGGCGCAAAGGGTACCGGAAAATCAAAGACGTGCAGAATCATCGCAATCGCGGAAAATACGCCAATCACGGCAACCTTACGCGTCGTTAACACACGCTCGGTGTCCCCTGCTTTCTTTTTGGCACGCTTCTCGAAGAAATACGCGATGAGAAACATCGCTGTGATAATGGCTGCGAACTCCGCGACATACACGGCGTTTTCCGCAACACTCTGTAAAAGATTGTTGTTCATGGCTGTCCTCCTTCTACCATCCAGACTATACTGTCGGTTCCGGACTTGCACCGGATCAGTCTCCTGTTAACGAGAGTCGCGGACTTACAGCGTTTTACTGCTCACCGCCGGTCGGGAATTGCACCCTGCCCCGAAGGGAAATTATTAAGTTACAATCCCATTATACGACGCGAAAGCAAAAAGTCAATAGAAAGTTTACTTTTTTTATCAACTTTTTGCGTCTCTTCCGTAAAAGTGCTACAATAGTGAGGTTATGAAACTCACGCTGATTCGGCACGGAAAAGTGAATATGACCTACGAGAAGGCCTACGACACCGCCTCCTTCAACGTCGCGCAAAACGGCTACGACGAGGCGGACATCTTTCCCGTTCCCGCACAGGCGGCGGATGCAAAACTCCGCGAGGCGATTTTGCCCATGGGCGACGCGCCGCGCCTGAAGTTTTATATCAGCACGCTTCCGCGCACGCGCCAGACACTCCTTGGGCTTTACGGCGGCGTGCCCTACATCGAAACCCCGCTCTTAAAGGAAGTGCCGCTCGTTGCCTCCTTTGACACGGACAAAAAAATTCCGCGTGCCATCTGGCGCGGACTGGGCAGGACGCAGTGGTTCTTAAACAATCCCCGGCAGCCGGAATCCCGCAATGCCACCCGGGCCAGGGCCGAAGAGCTCGTTGCCATGCTGGAGGAAAAGAACGAGGATGCCGTTTTGGTGACGCACGAATTTTTTCTCTATACGTTAATGAATGTCTTGAAGCACCACGGCTTTCATGTGACGCGCCCCAATAAGACGCGCTTCCGGATTAATAACTTGGAACACATCTACGCGGAAAAGGCGTGATTACTTGAACTGCTTCGGAATCGTTTTTAGCTCGATCGAATCCGCGACCTTCTTTTTCTGATTCCTGACCTTGACTTCATAGAGCGCGTTGTCCGCTTCCGTTAAGAAGTCCCAGATTTTATTCTTCTTTGTGGGCACCGCGTTGCAAAGCCCCTGCGAGATTGTGACATGGGGTGCAACCTGTGAATTCTCATGCTTGATGTTCAACGCGGCAACACGCGTCTCTAAGGTCTTTGCGTACCGCAACACCTCTTCGTCCGTTTTGTCCTCATAAATCATCACGAACTCATCGCCGCCGTAACGTGCACAGTAGACACCTTCCTCGAGCGCAATCATGGAAAGCTCGCCCGCGACGCGGCGCAAACACCGGTCGCCTTCCTGGTGTCCGTAGGTGTCGTTGTATTCCTTGAACCGGTCGATGTCCAAGATCTCGATGCAGACGGATTTCTTTGAACGGTAGGCGCGCTCGAAGGCGGCCTCTAAAAACTTGTTCATCGCAAGGCGGTTCGGGATGCCGGTTAAGGTGTCCGTCATTGCCTGCACCTGCAGGATCTCGTTTTCTTTTCTGACAATCAACTGCTCCTTGCGCACCTCCTCCATCGCGTTGATGAGCTCAATCGAGGAAAGGTAGATGGCTGCCTGCTCCTGTTCCTGCTTGATTACCAGCTCATGCTGGCGGCGCAGAAAACGCATGATTTGCTTTTCGTCTTTTTTCTTTTCGTGATAGGAGATTTCGATGTCCGTCAAAATCTTCTGCATGCGGATGACCTTCGACTCATACACGCGGTCGTAGATGCTGTCCAAGATGACGCGCACCGGCTCCAGCATGTCGCGCTCAAGTAAGAAGTTGCAGAACAGCGCGATGTCATCGATGAAGTCAAAAATCTGGTGGAAGCTTTTCGCCTCGTCCAACACTTCCTTTAGCCGGACGCGGAACGCATCGTCGTCTCCGTTCAAGAGAATTGTCATTGCGCGGAACAGCATGATTGCAATCTTTGTGATTTCCGTCTCCCGCGTGCCCACGCGTTTTAAAATGGCGTCGATTCGTTTTAAGTTCTTCTGCGCCCCCGCAGCATCTCCCAAAATGATGCAGATAATGCCTTCCCCGTAAATGTCGTTCACGAGATTGTGCACGTAATAAATGTCGTCCTGATATGCGCTCGCGCTCCGGATCAGCTTCTCCGCCTTGTGGTAGACCTTGCGTGCGCGCTCGTAATTGCCCAGCGACTGATACAGCTGCGCGATGTTGGAGTTGACGATGCTCATCACATACGGGTAGTTGCCGT
>JAFSRL010000058.1 GCA_017446125.1 Lachnospiraceae bacterium | reverse complement strand
TGAGAAAATACACAACCAGCCGGAAGAAGGACCGGTAGACACGACCGACGCCTCCTGAGAGAGACAGAAACTGCGCCACCACGGTCAGTGTGATCACGCCCGCAAACACAATGTCCGTGGAGGGATAATACTCGTTTACGGCGCACCCTTTCGGCATCGCGCCGGTCAGTTTTGACAGGGTATACAGTGACAGCTTGCCCAACAGCCAGGAGAACGCTACCGCATAGAAGAAATCTCCCAAAACCAAAATCATTTTTTGTGATCCTCTAGACAGGGAACAGACAGTAAGCGGCTCCCATGCAGATCCCCAGGATTGCGCCTGCCGCCACCTGCAACGGGGTGTGCCCGACGAACTCCTTGAGCTTCTCCTCCACCGGCGCCTCCCCGTTCATCTTTTCGAACAGCTCGAGCATTTCATTGATCGCCACCGCCTGCTTGCCGGTCTCCTGACGGACGCCTCTGGCATCATACATGACGATGATTGCAAAAATCACGGAAATCGCAAACGCGGCACTGCCGGCACCGTACCGGATGCCCGCACTCGTTGCAAGCGCACAGACCGTCGCGGAATGCGAGCTGGGCATCCCGCCGGATCCCACGAGCCGCTCCCAGACCAGCTTCTTGTTGATCCATAAATGAATGAGCGTCTTCAACACCTGCGCGACCAGCCACGCACTGACGGCGCTCATCAAGAGATCGTTACGAATCATTTCATCCCAAAAACTCATGCTTCCTTCAGGTATTCCTCTAATGCATCATGCCAGTTTGCCATCGTATAGCCGGTGGTCAGGCGCAGCATATATTTGTCGAGCTCGGAGAACGCGGGGCGCGGCGCGGCCGCAGGGTTCATTGCCGCGTATTCCTTGCTCGTCACCCCCTTCACCGTTACATTCTTTCCCGCCAGGCGGAAAATCTCCCTCGCAAAATCCGCCCAGGAGCAGCTCCCCTCACAGGTGCCATGATACAGTCCGTATTCCTGCGTGGGCAGAAGATGCGCAACCAGACGCGCAAGCTCCATCGCGGACGTGGGGTTGCCGGTCTGGTCGTTCACCACGGAAATCTCATCCCGTGTTTCCGCCAGATTCAGCATGGTCCTTACAAAGTTTTTTCCCTCGCCGTACAGCCATGCGGTGCGGATGATGAAGAATTCCTTTGCAAACTGCTTCACAAATTCCTCGCCCGCAAGCTTGGTGGTGCCGTACACACTCTTCGGCGCAGGCGTATCAAATTCCGTATAAGGTACGCTCCCGTCTCCGGCGAATACATAGTCCGTGGAAATGTGCACCAGCTTCGCACCCGCCTTCGCTGCGGCAATGCTTAAATTGCGCGGTCCCAGGGCGTTGATCTTGTAAGAAAGATCGACATCCTTTTCCTGCGCGTCGACCGCCGTGTACGCTGCGCAGTTGATGATCGCATACGGCTTTGTCCTGTCGACAAATGCAATGACAGCTTCATTGTCGGTAATGTCAAGCGCCGTCGCGGGCGCATCAAGCGCACTGACAGCGGCGGCGGTGTCCGTTAAGACAAGTTCGTATTCTGCGGGAGAGAGCACCTTTTGCAGTGCTCTCCCCAACTGTCCGGCAGCGCCGGTCAGGATTACTTTTTTCATCAGTTCTTTGCTCCGTAGGAGGTGCCGTTGACGTTAAACGTCTTGTCTTCCTTGTTGACAAAGATACAGGTCTTGCCCGTGTTGACCTTGATCTCATTGCCGTTGTCGTCGAAGAACTGCGTGGGCAGGTAATCTCCCTCCTTCTTCCAGGTGACATGAATCATCTTGCCCTGCGTGATGTAGTAGCCGTCGTGCTCCGTGTCGTGCATCCGGAACGCGAGATAGCCCTTCGCGTCACGCACCTCATAGTACGCGTTCTGAACGATGACGTTGGTAAAGGCAAGCTGGTTGCCGCTCACGGCATCGACCTGCGGATTACCGTAAATGGTCTTGTAGTAAAGACCGTCCTCCTCGTTGTAGGTCAGGGCGGACTTTGTCGCGGGGAAGCCTGCCGACATGTCAATCTCCGTTGCCTCCACGGCATCGTCGTAGCCCTCAAGCGTCTCCACGTTCTTCTCGTTCACGAAATTAAAGTGCGGCTGGTTGTAGTAGTGCGCATCGCGGTGCTCCTTCTCAAAGCCCGCCTTCTCCATACCGCTCAAAATCTTCTCCGCGCTCGTATAGGCGGTGTGCTCCGACTTCGATCCGGGCGGATCCCTGAAGTACGCGCCATAGTCACTGCCCATGGAGCTGCCGCCGGTACCGTTTAAGTTATCGACATCCTCACGCAGCAGAATCCCGCTGACATACAATTCGGGCCCGCCGAAGTGGATGATGACCGGATCGTACTCTAAGGCCGCGTAAACGAAATAGTCGCGGATCGAGCGGATGTTGCCGATCTTCTCCAAGCCTTCCCAATCCTCTAAAATCGCGAGCTGGCGGCTCATGTCGCCTTCCTCCATGATTTCATAGAAAACGGAAATCTTATCGTATCCGTACTGCGGCAGCGCCTGCTTGTTGACCGGATACATCACGGCAAGGGGGCGGTTGACATTCACCTGCGCATCCACCCACTCGTTGGTGAAGTGGGAGCGCTCCATGCCTTCTTCCGGGGGAACGTCCGGATCTTCCTCCGGTACTTCCTCCGTCACGGTTTCTTCCGCCGGTTCCTCAACGGACTCAAAAATATCCTGCGACGGTGCTTCTTCCTTCTTTCCGCCGCATCCCGCAAGCGCAAGTACCATCACACATGCGGCGAGTCCCGCTGCCATCAGTCTCTTTGTTCTCATTCTCATAATTCCTCCGTTCTTATCTTCTTTTCCGCTACTCGCCCAGCCCGCCTTCTACGGCGGCAACGATTGCGGCCAAAGCCTCTTCCTCGTCTGCGCCTTCGCAAATGAACTCCACCTCGTCTCCGCATTTCACGCAGGCGCCCAGTACGCTCAGTACGCTTTTCGCGTTTGCGACATCGCCGTGCGCTTTAAAGGTGATGAGACTTTTAAAGTCCATGGCGACCTTGCACAGAATGCCCGCCGGACGCAAATGCAGCCCGGTCGGATTCTTGATTTCCAATGTTTTAGAGACCATCTTACGCTCCGTTCTCAGATGCCGTCTCCCCTTCGGCACCTTCACTTTCTTCCCCTTCTTCCGTGGTCTCTCCTCCCGCGCCGGGTACCCGTTCAATATTTACCACGACACTGACATATCCGTTAAAGTCCACATCCGCAAACGACATACCGCCCGGTAAGTGCGTGCGCAGGTTCACGGGCACATTCAGATCCGCTGTTAAGTTGCTCACGTCCACCGCGCTGTCCGTCACATCGAGGCTGGTCATGTTTGCAAGCGCAGACTGCCTGCCGGCGACCAGCACACGTTCCGGTGTGCACGCAATCGTACCTGCGACCGCATAGCCTTCCGCCGGCGTTCCGGTGGCGATGATGTTCACATCCAGCCACTTCGTCTGCAGGATGGTGATGTTCGCGCGCACCGTCGAGATGTTCTTTATAATCGAGGCGCGGTCAATCTCATCGCCCGCCTCATCGTACAACCGGATGGTCGCATCCGTTCCGATGTCCGCCGTAAAGCCCGTGACATCGACCTCGACCATCGCCTGCGCCACGTTTTCAATGACACTTGCGGGGCCGGAAATCCGCAGCTGGTTCTGTTCCGTCGAGATGCCGCTCACCTGATATCCGTCAGGCGCCGTACCCACGACATACGCCTCGATGGGCAGAATCTTGCTTCTTCTCTCTTCGATATTCAACTTGACCGTATCATGGCTGCCGCCGATTGACTCGATGCGGTCTGAATATTTGTTGGTGCGCAGCTCGATGCTTGCCGTGTCCAGGCTCGAGAGCTCGCTCAAGTCCGCGGTCGCGATGATGTTGGCGCCGCTTAAGGTATCCACCACGGAACGCGGCGCATACACCGTGACCGTATTGATCATGTCGGTTCCGTCAAGCACCTCGTAAATCTCGCCGCGGCTTGTGATGGCGGCCGTGTTCTGCAGCTGCACCGGAATGTTATTCAACGTAATGGAAACCACCGGGTCGCTTAAGTTGGTCACCAAAAACCAGAGCACGCAGGCAAAGACAAGCGATATAATCTTCAGGCCGAGGTTATGCGTCAAACGGAATTTTTCCATGATAACCCCTTCCTTGTCAGTGATGTACGCCCCAGACGCCTGACACTTTCATCCTCCGGCTTTTCCTGGAAGTCACGCAGGCGTTCCTCCAGCCGGTCGCTTTCCACGTTCCGCTCAAGCTCGCCACCCTGCGCAACGGAAATCTTGCCCGTTTCCTCCGAAACGATGATCGTCATGGAATCCGTCACCTCGGAAACCCCGACGCCCGCACGATGTCTGGTTCCAAGATCCTTACTCAATTCCATGTTTTCCGAAAGCGGCAGGTAGCAGGTCGCGCTTGTAACGCGGTCGCCGTTGACAATCACGGCGCCGTCGTGCAGCGGTGTGTTGTGTTCGAAAATATTTATGAGCAACTGGCTCGTCACGATGCCGTCGACCTCAATGCCGGTCCGCTCGAACTCGTCCAGCGGGTGGTCGCGTTCCATCACGATGAGCGCTCCCGTCCTTGCCCGTGCCATCTCGAGGCAGGCACGCGTAATCTCCTTGATGGTCTTGTCGGAGATGCGCCCCTCTTCCCTTACGCTGTCAAAGGGCAGGATCTTCATGAGGGTCCGTCTTCTGCCCAGCTCCTCAAGCGCCTTTCTTAACTCCGGCTGCAAGACAACCACAACCGCGATGACCGCAATGCTTAAGATGTGGGAAACAATCCACAAAATGGTCGTCATGTTAAAGACCGCTGCCAGCATGATGAAGACAACAATCACAATGATGCCCTTAAGCAATGACATTAAGCGGGTGTTCCTTGCCCATGCCATGATTTCATATACCAGAAATGCAATAATGAGACTCTCAACAATATCCGTGATCCGGATATTGGGCATGTGCAGTCCTGTCAGATTATTTTCGAGAAAGAGTCTAATCTGTTGCATCTTTGGTCGTAGCGCTCTGTGCGGTCGTTCTGTTGATCTTCTTCACCTTCCGCTCCGCGGTCGGGACCGTGATCTTCGGAATCGCCTTCACATAGTAATAGTATTCATCGTCTTCAAACTGTACGTTTTCCGTCCTTGCGTAATCCAGATGGAAGCGGAAGAACTGGAAGCCCTTCGCGATCAATACGGAGACGATGGTTCCGACAATCGCGCCGATAAACGAAATGCCCGTGTCAAAAATCAGCTCGCCCGTCAGAAGACAAATCAGGCATACGATGCCGCCCGCGATGATTGCGATGGACCATGCGTGGTCGACCTTTCTGCGGCGGATGATGTAGACAACCATCAGTGTCAGGGCAAATGCCCCGATCAAAACCAGCATGCTCTTATCCCCCATCATGCCGCTCATGATGGACTGGAAGCGGTTCGGTGTTTCCTCCACGTTCTGCATGCCGGAAATCGCGGGCGCATTGGACAGCGTCATCGCGTTTTCGGAGACATAGCGGATGATAAAGGTCACCACCACGCCGAATGCCATCGAAACGATGCTCCCCGGCGTTCCCGCAAGCCCCAGAAGAATCGGGACCACGTACGGAATGCCCACCACAAAGCAGATGGGGGTTAAGACCAC